>JAQVUQ010000114.1 GCA_028699365.1 bacterium
CTCTTTCGTTGCGGTCAGGACAGGGATTTAGATAGACTCAATGAAATAACCACCGAGATATTCGATATCCTGGAATTATTTTTATCTGTTTTGGCCTCCGGACAGCATATGGATGGGGCATATGATAAAGTGTTTGCCAGGATGGCCGTAGCAGAGTTCCCGTTGTGCTTATTACCGCCGTATCAGGGCACTAATAAAACGGAGTTTGATGCCTTTATCAAGAGCTTGTCAGGCAAATATCCCGATTGGGTCTTAGATGCCCTGCCTATCTAAAGATTCTATGCCGACAGCGAATTGATGGTGCGCCAGCTCAAGGGAGAATATAAGGTAAAGAACGAGGGCCTGATACCTCTTTATCAGGAGGCCATGAGAAGCGCCCGGCGGTTTTCATCCATATCCTTCACTCATATTCCCCGTGCCAAAAATCGCCGGGCGGATAAGCTTGTCAACCGGGCTGTGGATGAGGCTTTGGCTCATTGCCGATTGTAGCCGCAGTCTAATTCCGGTATAATAATCACGAGAGCAGGTCGGGTGGTCGCGGACGGCTGATGCCGTTCGAGGAAAGTCCGGGCTCCACAGGGCAGGGTGCTGGATAACGTCCAGCGGGGGCAACCTTAGGGAAAGTGCCACAGAAAACAAACCGCCGTCTCAGGTGACGTCCATGGACGGCCCCTAAAGACGGCAAGGGTGAAAAGGTGCGGTAAGAGCGCACCAGCGGGCGGGTGACCGTCCGGCTTGGTAAACCCCACCCGGAGCAAGATCAAATAGGAGAGGGTCCGCTACGGCGGACAGCGGCGGCTCGCCGTACTCTCGGGTGTGATCGCTGGAGGCGATGGGTAACCATCGTCCAAGATAGATGACCACTATCCCGCAAGGGATACAGAACCCGGCTTACAGATCTGCTCTCATTTTTAGAAAGCTGGCAATTAAACGTTGGCAGCTTTTATTTTATGCTGAGATACGTTGGGACGGATCCTCTTTGAATTCCGACAACGATAATTTAAACGGCCGGTTGACGGAAGACGAGCAGCGCCGGGGGCGGCGCAATACCGTGCTTACCTCGGTATTCAGCATAATATATTTCTACTCCGTCAGCGCCACCGTTCTCAATCTCTTTGCCGTCAGGATAGGCATGCCGCCGGACAGGCTGGGATTGATGAACTCTTTTGTCTTCCTGTTTGCCGTGGTGCAGCTCTTTCTGGCAAGTGCTGTGGAAAAAGCCGGCAAGCGTCGTTACGTAATACCTTTTTACGGATTGCAGGCGATTTTTGCCGTTGTTTTCCTGTTGATACCTTTTATATACCAGCGCTTCGGCAGCGCTCAGGCTGTTAACGCGTTGCTGTTGGCTACCGCGGCCGCCGCTCTGTTCGGCAACCTGGGACAGGCCGGGTGGTTTCCGCTGATCAGGGATTCCGTGCCGGATGAGATAACCGGGCGCTTCTTCGCCTGGCTGAGAACCGCCTGGCAGATAGCCGGCACCATCTATCTTGTTCTTACCGGCATATATCTGGGCAGCAAGCCGCCGATAACCAGATTTGCCGTTATCTTTGCCATCGGTTTTGGAGCGGCTCTCGTCAGGCAGATCTTTATTTCCCGCATACCCGAGCGGAAGGTTCGTCCTGAGGCCGGAGAATCCGGTTTGATGCGGGCCTTAGCCGTTCCGTTGCTGGATGGTAATTACAGGCGCTATCTATTGTTTATCGCCATGCTCTATTTTGCTGCCGGATTTGTGGCTCCGTTTATCGTGGTTTACATGAAAAGCGGACTCGGGCTGCCAACCGGTCTGGTGGCCGTCATCTCCGCCATGGAAGCGGCCGGAGCCGTGGTCACGCTCATGCTTTGGGGCAGGATATCGGACAGGTACGGCCAGCGCAGCGTCTTTGGGCTGTCCGCTGTTCTCTTTGGGCTGACGATGCTTGCCTGGACCGTTATTCATGGCGAGGGTTCGGCTTTGATTGCTCTGGCCGTGCTGATAAGCCTGCTGCGCGGAGCCGCCATTGCCGGAATAGATCTGGGGCAGATAGGGTACAGTATGCGGGCGGCGCCCCGGATCAACGGCTCTGCCTACGTTATAGCCTCGTTTATGGCCAGTGGCGTGGCTCTGGGCCTGGGGCCGATCATCGGGGGCAAGGTGCTGCTCCTGATGCAGAGCAATGCAGGTGCTCTTCCCGGCGGCATCACGCCCTACGGCGTTCTGTTCGTGATCGATGTAATGCTGGTAGGGTCAGCTTTGCTGCTGAAGAGGCGTATGAACTGGGAAGGTGATCTGGCCTCCATCAGCATGGCCGGCCGCATCGGGAGAATGGCCGTGGATAAGCTGACGACCGTATCCGGCCCGGACAGGCAGGAGAAGGAGCCTTTGGAGTAGAACAAGTAAAGGCAACAATTTATAATAAAGAGAATCGGAATACGGAATTCAAATGCAGGGGCGCACCGGTGTGTGCGCCCGGTTGGTTTTCCGATTTCTCAAGGAATGAGGTAAGAACAATGAATATCGACAGAACAAACTCCGCCAAATACCGGGCATCTCTGGCTGCGGTAACCGGGATGGATATCTATTCTGCATCCGTTATGGAAGCCGGTGGCCTGATCTGGGCCATGGGTAGCAAGGATTTCGAAAAGTTTCTGCTGATCTCCACCACTTGCGGTTGCGGTTGCGGCCTGCTGCCGGATTTTGAGGGCAGTGGGGTTTGCGGCGAGGGCATGGCCGTCAAGGTCTGCGCTCTGACTCATGATAATGCCGTCGCTCTGCGGAAGGCCCTTCCTTTTACCGCACCGCAGTTGGTAGGCCTGTCCAGGAGCGTGGGTTGTGGCGATCGTCTGGGAGTGGCTACGCCCGGCCATATCAGGGCGGCTCGCGGCAGCGGGTTCGTTCCCATTCTGGCCCAGCAATCCATCCGTGAGATGGAGCGGACGGGACGCACGCCGGAGAACGTCATAGACGATGCCACCTGGGGTATCATGCAGGAAGGCTATACCGACGGCTACGGCTCTGATGCAGATCATTTGAAGCAACCGGAGTATATCGACAGTTGCCTGGCGGCAGGATTCACCCTTTTCACCGTAGACCCGGGCGATCACGTGGATAATGCGGCTCACGGCTACGACGATGCCGAGTTGGAGGCTCGTTTCGTTAAGCTGCCCTTTGCCGATCTGGGAATCACGGCCGATGCCATGAAGGCAGCCTATGAGGGCAAAGAGTTCGATCTGGGCCAATCGGTGTTGAGCTTCGATCATCACAGCCTGCTCAAGGCGGCGGTGAAGTACTCCGGTGCGGTGCTGCATACCGTGGGCATGTATCGTCATCTGGTGGAGGCGGCAGCCGGCAGGCCTTATGAACTGGAAGTCTCCGTGGACGAGACTGAAACCCCTACCACTGCTTTGGAGCATATCTTCATCGCTTCCGAGTTGAAGCGCCTGGGTGTGGAGTGGGTCAGCCTGGCGCCCCGCTTCGTGGGCCGGTTTGAAAAGGGTGTGGACTATATCGGTGATCTGTCGGAGTTCGAGGCCCGCTTTGCCGAGCACGCCGCCATCGCCAAACTTCTGGGCGGGTACAAGATCAGCCTGCATTCAGGCAGCGATAAATTCTCCATCTATCCCATAGTGGCCCGCTATACCGGGAAACTGGTCCATCTCAAGACGGCGGGCACCAGCTATCTGGAGGCCGTCAGGGTGGTAGCCGCCTGTGATCCGGCTCTCTTCCGGGAGATATTCGCCTTTGCCTATGACCGCTATGAGACGGATAAGGCGACTTACCATGTATCCGCTTACATGGAGCGTGTGCCGGATATATCCGGTATGGACGATAAGGATCTGCCGGGGCTGCTGGATCATTTTGATGTCCGTCAGATGCTGCACGTCACCTTCGGCTCGGTTTTGACCACCGTAAAACCGGAGGGCGGCCTGCTCTTCCGCGACCGCTTCATGGATGTCCTGCGCCGGAATGAGGAACTGCATTATGAAACTCTGGCTGCGCATATGAAGCATCATCTGGAGTTGTTCGGCTGATAACGCGTTTCAGAAAGTGCGTCCGGCGGTAAGACTAACACGGGAATATTAATCGGGAGCGTGGTATTTATGACCCGATATCTGAAAATTTCCTGGCTGTCCGCATTGGTCATTGCAGCCATTGTTTACGCCGCCGCCGTCATAGGCTCACTCTTTACCGCTGTCGGCATACCCGGCTGGTACGCCGGTATTGCCAAACCGGCCTGGACCCCTCCCGGCAGTGTTATCGGGGCTGTGTGGACCGTTCTGTTCACTCTGACAGCCATAGCCGGCATCCTGGTGTGGAACACCCGCCCCAGGGGCAGGGATAACGTTATGGCCATGGAGATACTGGGGATAAACCTGCTCCTCAATATATTATGGTCGTACATTTTCTTTTCGCAGAGATCCATAGGCGGAGCGCTGTTGGAGATGATTTTTCTCTGGTTCAGCATTCTGGCGGCTATTATCCTGTTCTGGCGTGTCAACCGGGTGGCCGGTCTGCTGCTGTTGCCCTATATCCTGTGGGTGAGCTTTGCCTTCTATCTCAACTGGACTATTGCCGTGTTGAATCAGGCCATTCCCTGAAATAAAAAACCGCAGGTCGTTATCAGCCCGACCTGCGGTTAAAATCCATGTCTCGTCGGATCATATCCCGAAATCTATATCCGCCTTTTTAAGAGAGGCTACACCGATAACCGTATCGGCTGCGCCGTAATAAACGTAGTACGAGTCTCCCATATCGGCGGCACCGCAACTGAAGACTACATTGGGGACGAAGCCTTCTTTTTCCCATGGCAGTTCCGGCTCCAGGATAGGATCCGGGTAGATGGACAGGACCTTGCCGGGATCGTTTATATCCAGCAGGGCTGCCCCCAGACGGTAGATGTTATCCTCATCCACGCCGTGGAAGATGATCAGCCAGCCCTGATCCGTCTTTATCGGCGGAGCGCCGGCACCGATGCGGGACGACATCCAACTGTTCGGCTTGACGTCGATAATCTTGCGGTGATTGCCCCAGTTGCTCAAACTGTCGGAATCGGCCAGCCAGATGGCCGGAGGACGGCGGTGCAGCATGAAATACCTGCCGTCGATCTTTTCCGGAAAGAGCGCACCGTCCTTGTTGGCCTCGTCCAGCACGATGCCTTTGCGTTCCCATTGCACGAAGTTCCTGGTACTGGCCATGGCCAGACGGAAATTATCATGAGAGGCAAAGCCGCCGAAGGCGGTATAGACCATGTAGAACTCATCGCCTATTTGCGTGATGCGAGGATCTTCGCAACCCCAGGCTTCTTCCGGACCGCCCCCCTGGAAGACAGGCTTATCGAAGCGATAGAAACTGATGCCGTCGTGACTGACGGCGTAACCGATACTGGAAACATATTTTTCCTCGCAACTGAAGGCCTTACAGGCTTTGTCCGTGGCCCGGTACAACATATGTATGAGATCGTTGTCTTTGGCTACGGCAGCGTTGAACACAGCCGCAGCCTCCCAGATGTGAGTAGGGTTGGGGGTCAGAATAGGTTGGTCCGTTAACCTCTGAAGCTTCATACTGTTGCTGCCACCTTATCAAAAGAGCTTTACTAATTATACCTAAAATATCGAGAGTAATAACATATTACTAGTTACTCCTAATCTACACTATTCGAATTGGATGTTCAAGGACATATGAGAACTTGTCTGCACCGTTATCATTCATGCACTCGGTAGAGGTTTTCCCTTCTTGAAAAGCAGCAGCAGCGGCAGAATGAAAAATACGGCAACTATGAGAAAGATATCCTACTGCTTCATACGGCTGTCAATCGTAAAACTTGTAAAGCTGAAGGAATACAACGGCTTGTTGCCGAATTATTATCTGTATGAGCAGCAACAATCAGACCCTTAATTCGCATAGTGAGGAGGGGAGCTTAAAGGCCCCCTCTCAATTTGTACACCTGCACTGTCACAGTGAATATTCGCTTCTGGACGGGGCCAGCCGGCTCAAGGATCTGGCTGCGCGGGCGGCGGAACTGAGAATGCCCGCTCTGGCGCTTACAGACCACGGCAGCATGTACGGAGCGGTAGATTTCTATAAGGCCTGCAAGGATGTCGGCGTCAAACCTATTATAGGTTGTGAAGTTTACGTCGCGCCTCGCTCGCGTCACGACAAATCACCCGGGCTGGATGCCGCCAATCATCACCTGTTGCTGCTGGCCAAGGATGACGAAGGCTATCGCAATCTTATCAAGCTGGTCTCGATAGGCTGGCTGGAGGGCTTCTACTACAAGCCTCGTATAGACAAGGAACTGCTGGCGCAGCATAGCAAGGGACTGGTGGTCGCCAGTGCCTGTCTGGCCGGTGAAATTCCCGAACTGCTGCTGCAGGGCAACATCGATCAGGCTGCCGAGGTAGCCTCTTTTTATCGCGATCTCTTTGGTAAGGACTTCTATCTGGAACTCCACGACCACAGCCTGCCTGAAGAACGCAAGGTGCTGCCAGGACTGATAGAGCTGTCGAAACGTCTGAGCATACCGATGATAGCGGCAAATGACAGCCACTATACACGGCTGGAGGATGCCGGGGCCCACGATGTCCTGCTCTGCATCCAGACCGGGAAGACGGTCAACGATCCCGCCAGGCTGCGGTTCAGCACCCAGGAGTTCTACTTCAAATCGGCCGGCGAGATGGCCGATCTCTTCGGGGAGATTCCGGGTGCGCTGTCAAACACCCTGGAGATAGCCGAGAAGTGCAACTTCAGCATGGATATGGAGAGCATTCACCTGCCCCAGTACGATACGCCCGGCGGTATGCCGCATGAGGAGTATCTGTCCCGGCTCTGCCTGGACGGCCTGGCCAAGCGTTACAATCCGGTAACGCCCGAGGTGCGGCAGCGTCTGGATTACGAATTATCCGTTATTGTCCAGATGGGCTTTCCGTCGTACTTCCTGATAGTCTGGGATTTTATCAAGTATGCCAGAGAGCAGGGCATAGCGGTGGGGCCCGGACGAGGCTCTGCCGCCGGCAGTATAGTGGCTTATTCTTTGGGAATAACCGATATAGATCCGCTGCGTTACAATCTGCTCTTCGAGCGTATGCTCAATCCCGAGAGAGTGGATATGCCCGATATAGATACCGATTTCTGCTACGAACGGCGTGACGAGGTCATTCAGTACGTGACCGCCAAATACGGTCAGGACAAGGTGGCCCAGATTATCACTTTCGGCACCATGAAAGCCCGTGGTGCCGTCAGGGATGTGGGCAGGGCTATGGATATCCCTTATGCCGACGTGGATCGCATCGCCAAGATGATCCCCTTTGGAGAGACGCTGAAGACCGCGCTGGAGGTCTCACCGGATCTGAAAGGCTACTACGATACCAATCCCGCCGGGCGTGACCTGGTGGATACCGCCGTAGCTCTGGAAGGCCTGAGCCGGCACGCTTCCACTCATGCCGCCGGGGTAGTCATAGCCAGCGAGCCGCTATCCGATTATGTGCCCCTGCAGCGCCTGGGCGAGAGTGACGTCACTACGCAGTATTCCATGGACGCCCTGAAGAAGATAGGCCTGTTGAAGATGGACTTTCTGGGATTGAGAACCCTGACGGTCATCAACAACGCCCTGGACCTGATTACGGAAACGAGTGGAGAGAGTATAGACCTGAGCAATCTGCCGCTTGACGATGCCGCCGTTTACGCCACCATCTCCGAAGGACAGTGCATCGGTCTCTTTCAGATGGAGAGCGCCGGCATGCGGAATCTCTGCCGGGAGATCAGGCCCGACTGCATAGACGATATCATCGCGCTTATTGCCCTCTACCGGCCGGGACCGCTGGGCAGCGGCACACCGCTCTTTGCCGCCCGGAAGAGAGGCGAGCAGCCGGTGGAGTATCTGCATCCCATGCTGGAGCCGATACTGAAGGAGACTTACGGCGTCATCGTGTATCAGGAACAGGTCATGCAGATAACCAATGAGCTGGCCGGTTTCTCGCTGGGACAGGCCGATCTGTTGCGCCGGGCTATGGCCAAGAAGGACCTGAAGGTC
>JAQVUQ010000115.1 GCA_028699365.1 bacterium
ACAGGCGAAGTTCCGGTTTCACGATATACATCCTCAACATCCAACAAGTGCCAGTTTTTGTGTGACAACAACGACCCTCCCCATCTTTATACAACATGAAATATTACCATCAACGGGGGGAGTTTGCAAGCTAAAGGGCACGTCGGACCGTGCCCTTTAGCATTCTTCACAAGCGATATGTATGCCTTATTTCTTCAGTGTAGCGATAACTCTATCAGTAATATCGGTGCCGCCGTAGAGAACCGTCTGGCTGTCAAGGACAATGGAATATCCCGCCTCCGAAGCCATGGCGGATATCTTCTTCTTTATATGCTCCGAGACATCCTTGGTAAGCCGCAGCCTCTCTGCATCCAGTTCCGCTTTGACTTTCTGATACTCGCGTAGCTTCTCCTCGTTCTTCATGGCCTTGGTTTTCTCCTGGAAAGCCTTCTCCTTCGCCACAAGAATGGCCTGCATAACCTTCTCCTGTTCGGAGAAATATGGATCGGCTTTCATGCATTTAGCTATGTTAACGTAAGCGATCTTCACACTATTCGCTTCCTTGACCGTCTGTCCCACGGACCATGAAGCTGCCATCAGAATTATAAACATTGCCGTTATCAAAGTTTTCTTCAACATATTATCGTCCTTTCTCTTCTTTAGGGTCCACTTTCCCATATTCAGGGTTCGGTATCGCGAAAACAAAATCGTACAATTTATACTTGGGTATACCGCTCTCCTGCAGGCGGATATTGGGCAGATAGAGACGAAGCACCTTCGAGGTGCGCCCGGGCTTGGGAAAGATGATCACACCGTCTCTGACAGCGCCGGGGAAGAGGACACCGTTTATGTTTTCAAAAAGTTCCGGCAACAACGGATACTTCTCTTTCAGTCTGTAGCTGTATCCATCTGACAAACCGTCAAACAGAGCCAGGAGAACGGCATCGTCATCAGATGCAGGGTTCCGGGTAAAGCTCTCGGCCAGCGATTGCAAATACCCCCTCTTGGCTGAAGAACTGTCCCAGAGTGCGGTCATCCTCTGTTTACCGGCTTCATCGATGCATATTGCATTGAAAGCCGGATACATGTAAGCTTTGACGTTACCGGTGCGATTCCACGTATATATGTAGAACACAAGGTATTCGGACAAACCGGCCCTCAACTGCATAGTCTCTCCGGCAACGGATGACGGCTGTGCGGATGATCCATCAGGCGGCAACAGCGCTTCCGTTATGGGGAGTATTCCCATCTCCAGTCCGGCATCCGTGATCTTGTAGGCTTTGCTCTTCCAGTCATCGGTTACGGACGCATCAAGCGCAAATGCCGTGGCAGACAGCAGCAGAACGACAACCAGGGTTAGAAACGCTGTTCTTACATACGAAATCATTTAATCACCTATTGAAAATCCGCCGGTTTGATATCTTCCAGAAAGCGTCGAAATTCCTCTGCCTCGGCGCTCTCACTGCCGAGGTTCTGTTCATCGCCGGCAATGCTCAGCATCTCATTCGCCAGTTCCTCACCGGCATAGATGGGACAGCCGGCCCTCAATGCCAGAGCAATGGCATCACTGGGCCTGGCATCCAGGTCGATGGTGCCGTCGCCGGTTGCCAGACTTATGCGGGCGTAGTACACGCCCTCCACCATATCCAATATGGACACGGAAGCTATGCTGCCATCCAGGCCCTCCAGCAGCTTGATCATAAGATCATGGGTCATGGGCCTGGGACTCTTCATCCCTTCCAATTGCATAGCTATGGCCGTAGCTTCATAGGTGCCGATCCATATAGGCAGAAACCTGTCGCCGGCCATATCTCTGAGTATGAGTACAGGCTGCTTTGTAACCGTATCCAATCTGATGCTCTCAATAGACAGCTCGATCATGCAGGCATCACCAACAGAATTCAGAATACTAAATACTATACTACTATTCCACCCAGGCGGGTGACATTCCTTCTTGGATCAATTGTAGTCCGATACTATCTTCTCAACTTGAGTGCCTTTCATCATCCTGTCTATATCCGCAATGGCGCTCTCTGTTCTCTTTATAGTGATCTTTAACTGAGTACGACTTTCACCAGCGGCTTTATCTTCTATGACAACGAGCTTTTCCACTCCCGCTTTCAGATTCTCCTGCATTTCGAGAGCTGTTTCTCGCGGCAGTTTTCCTTTGACATACATCGTCCGCAGATCGGTACCGTTTCTGCGCAGCGTCCTGTAATAGGACATACAAAGACAGTTCAGATAATCCGGCTTGCCCTTTCTCAATACGGCGTCCATCTCATTTATTCTGAACATTATCTGCTTATCGTATATGGCCAGTCGCTTGACAGGAATGGCGGCGCTGTTTATCTGACGCTCCTCTTCAACCAGCTTTGAGGCGTAGAGCGGGCTCTCCGGCGTCAGAATAGATGGAACGGGATCACGTATGTCGAACCCGACTGCAAATCCGGTCAAAAATACGATCAGAGCCAGAACAACTTTGGTACGCTGCATTTGCCATGCCTCCATTAAACAGAAGATTATAGCTTCTGTTTAATGGAGCAGCGCATATTTCATGCCGAAAAAGGGATTGGATGCTAAGACAGCAAACGGCACGGCCATTGCAGAGCACCGGCCGTGCCATTATCGAATCCATATCAGACAGTAGTCAGATGTGCCGAAAAGGGTTAATCAGCACATTAACAGGAGAGCTACTTTCCTGCTTTTTTTTCCTGCTTTTCTTTGCGTTTTTCTTTAATGTCCTTCTTCGGTTTCTTGGTATCCTTTTTCGGAGATTTGTCACCCATAGGAAGACCTCCTTCTATACCGCTGGAAGCGGTTATATTCCACATCAAACTGTAGCACGGATACTCTTAACTAGTCAATGTCATAGAATCAAGCCAGTGTCTGCTCGGCTTGATTTACAACCAGGCTTACGTCCTCTTTGGAAATCGGATCGGATACGGCACCGGTGAGACGCAGCAAATACTCTATATTCCCCTCCGGTCCCTTTATAGGGGAAAAGGTAAGCCCTGTGGCCGTCAGGCCGGCATCCCCGGCGGCGGCTATGACGTTTTCTACAGCTCTGGCGTGAGCCTCGAAGGAGCGGACCACACCGTGCTTGCCGACATCTGCCGGCCCTACCTCGAATTGCGGTTTGACGAGAAATAGATATACTGCCCCGGGTTTTCCCAGCGAGGACAGAGTTTTGACTACCTTGGTCAGGGAAATGAAGGCCAGATCGGCAGTCACCAGATCCACCGGTTCTCCCAGACTATCAACGGTGAGATGACGGATATTTGTCCGCTCTCTCACCACTACCCGCGGATCGTTGCGCAGCGACCAGGCCAGTTGCCCGTAGCCTACGTCTACGGCGTAAACCCGGGCTGCGCCAAGCTGCAGCAGGCAATCCGTGAAACCGCCCGTGGAAGCGCCGGCATCCAGCACCGTTAATCCTGTAACATCGATAGAAAAATAATCGAGAGCCTTCTCCAGCTTGTAGCCGCCTCTGCTTACATAGCGTCGCGGTTCCGACAGCAGCCGTATTGCGGCATCACGCTTAACCTGATGTCCGGCTTTATGCACCTTTACTTCGTCCACCAGAACATTGCCGGCCATGATTTCGCTGCGTGCAACCTCACGGGAAGGCACCAGGCCGCGTTCCAGCAGCAACACATCAAGCCTTATTCTATTGCCGTTAGAACTCACCTGCCGATGCTCTCCTTAACTGTGCGGTATATGCCGTCGGCATCAAGATTGAAAGCGGACAACAGCCGTGATCTGGTAGCATGCATCGGAACTTCATCGGGCAGCCCTAAGCGTATCATACGCCTGTTAAGCCCGTTATCGGCCAGCAGTTCCGCCACGGCACTGCCGAAACCGCCTTGGAGAACGTTCTCTTCCAGTGTTATCACCGTATGACAATCCGTCACGGCCTTCAGTATGGCATCAGCGTCAAGCGGCTTTACAAAACGTGCATCCATGACTGTCGTGACTATGCCCTCCTGTTCCAGCTTGTGGGCGGCTCTCATCGCTTCCCAGACACAGGGGCCTACGCCCAGCAGAAGGATATCCGCACCGGATTTCAACAGCTCGGACTTGCCCGGTTCGGCCCGGGGATAATCGTCATCGAAGCGTATGCCTTCACCTTCAGCCTGGGGATAGCGTATGGCTACAGGACCGGCGATATCCAGCGCTGCGTGAAGCATGGCCGTGAGTTCGGCCTCATCCCGGGGCGCCATCACCGTCATGCCGGGAAGATGGCGCAGATAAGAGAGATCAAAGATCCCCTGATGCGTCGGCCCGTCATCACCCACCAGCCCGGCCCTGTCCAGGGCGAATATCACAGGCAGCTTCTGCAGACAGATATCGTGAAAAATTTGATCATAGGCTCTTTGAAGAAAAGTAGAATAGATTGCCACTACCGGACGCAGGCCGTTGACGGCACAACCGGCGGCGAAGGTCACAGCGTGCTCCTCGGCCATGCCGACATCGAAGAAACGCTTCTTGTGCTCTCTGGCAAATCGTTCCAATCCGGTGCCGTCGGTCATGGCGGCCGTTATGGCTACCAGATCCTCTCTCTCCTTAGCCATATCAGCCAATGCATTGCCGAAAACGTTGGTAAACGTGGGCCTGGCCGGCTTGCCGGAGAACTCTCCCGTCTCGATTACAAAGGGCTTGGCACCGTGAAACTTGGTCGCATTCTCTTCCGCAGGCGTATATCCTTTGCCTTTGAGAGTGACCGTATGCAGCAGAACCGGTCCTTTAACGGCACGTGCCCTCTCCATGGCCGAAATCAGTTCGTCGAGATCATGCCCGTCCAGGGGACCGATATACGTTATGTTCAATTCCTCGAAGAGCACGCCGGGAACCATCAGGCGCTTAAGGCGGTCCTTGAGTCTTTCGGAGAGACGTAAAACGACGGATCCCATGGCGGTCAATCGCATAATATGCTCAAATTCGTCCTTGATGCGGTGGTAAGCCGGATCAAGCCTGATCCGGCTGAGATAGCGCGACATGGCGCCGACATTCTCCGATATGGACATATCGTTATCGTTGAGGACGATGATCAGATCACAATTCAAATGGCCGGCGTGGTTCAGCGCCTCGTAAGCCATACCGCCGGTCAAGGCTCCGTCACCGATAACGGCTACTACTTTATTGTTATCACCCTTTATCCGGTGGGATGCCGCCATGCCCAGGGCAGCGGATATGGATGTGCTTCCATGGCCGGCGATAAAGGCATCGTGTTCGCTCTCATCGGGACGGGGAAAGCCACTCAAGCCGCTCTCCTGACGGATAGTCGAAAAAACCTCATTTCGACCGGTCAGAAGCTTATGGACATAGCTCTGATGACCGACATCCCAGATAATGCTGTCGCATGGAGAATTGAAAACGGTATGCAGAGCAACCGTTAATTCCACAGCGCCGAGATTGGAGGCCAGATGACCGCCGTTACAGGCAATCACCTCGACAAGACGCTCCCTTATCTCACGGCAAAGGGCCTCTCGTTCCTGGGAACTCAGCCCTTTTACACTTTCCGGTCCGGATATTTTACTTAAGATACATTCATTCATTTTATCGCTGTTATCTGTCTCTTTCTACTATATAATCAAGCAATGCATGAAGCGGGTCGACGGTTGCACCGAACCGCAGCAAATGCGCATGTCCGCTCTCAGCCAGATCGGCCACATGCCGCCTGGCCCGGTCCATACCGTAAAGAGCCGGATACGTTGCCTTTCCCAGCCGTTGATCGCTGCCGACGCTCTTTCCCAGAAGCGCCGGATCTCCCTCTATATCCAATATATCGTCGGTAATCTGGAAGGCCAGCCCCATATCGTCGCCGTAACAGGTCAAGGCTTCGAGATCACTGCCGGCAAGACCGGCCAGGACTGCTCCCGCCCTTAAAGCATAAGTTATAAAGGCCCCGGTCTTATGACGATGAATATATTCCAGAGTATCCGCATTAACCGTCGTGGCGGAAAAGGATATATCCACCGCCTGTCCGCCCAGCATCCCGGCATACCCCACTCCCTTATGCAGTTCACGCAGGGCAGCCAACGCTCTGGTCGTATCAACGCCGTCGATTCCGGCATTGGCTGCGGCGGCATCGAATCCCAACATAATAAGAGCATCGCCACACAGCAAAGCCATAGCCTCTCCGAATACCTTATGATTGGTCGGTTTGCCTCTCCGTAGATCATCGTCATCCATGCACGGCAGATCGTCATGCACCAGTGAAGAGACGTGTATAAGCTCCGCACCAGCAGCAAGCGGCAGGGCCTGCTGATACTGAAGTCCACCCGTAACAGCTCCCTGCAGGACAAGAAACGGCCTCAACCGCTTTCCACCGGCAAAGATGCTGTAGCGCATGGCACGGTGCAGTTCTTCAGGATAGGTGTCCTCCGGCGGTAAAAACTCATCGAGTACGCGGTCCACTTCGGCGCCCGTATCTTTTAACAGCACTATGAGCTCGTCCTTGTTCAAGAGCTACTCCTTTCGACGATAGAGACGCGTTTCAGGGTATATATACAACAGGTCATGCGGCGGAAAGCCTTTATTGAACCGCAACGGCCCCAGATGCGGCGTTATCGCAGCCATTCCCATCAACCGGTAGCGCTCGTCTATTACCGTCATGCACTCGGCAAACGTTTCAGGATGCTGTCTGGCTACCTCACGGTAATCATATTCTGAAAGGACCAGATACTTACTATCCAATCGCTGCAGATTTCCAGCATCGAACGGAACGATCTCAGGCTTGAAACGACACGTCTTGAGAGCCTGCAGATAGATTTCCGGCGCCACCTTTCCGCCATTATACCATACCAGCGGCGGCGTGGAGAAATTGGACACATTAATCATGCCAACGGAGGTGCCCGGCTTCTCACCGATGAGTTGATCGGCAATTATGTCGCGCGGATCCCTTCCACCTGTCAGAGCGGCAAAGGAGAGGCCGTAAATAACCGTATAGATCAAGGTAAACGCCGTCAACAATGCTATCCCGATACGCAACCGGCCTCCGGTCTTCACAAGCAGGCGCTCAATAAAGACGCCCGATGCTATGGCCAGGGCCGGCGTCAGGGGCAGCATATATCTCATGAACTTAACCTGGGCCGCTCCTATCAGCAGGTAGAAGAGCAGCGCCCATATCAGGATCACCTTTCCACGGCCGCTGCGCAGGCCGTGGACCGTAGCGGCTACCGCTAATACCATTGCCGGCAAACCGAGGCCGTAAAGAAAATTTGTCGTCAGATGATAGATCCACCCCGGTGGCGTGTGGCTGAAGATATCTCCCAGCCCGGATGTGATAAGTCCCTGAGCATGCCTGACGGCCGGGATGAATTCAGCCGGAGCCAGAAGTGCATACGGGCAGCCAAGCAAGAAACCGGCCAGGGCAACCGGAAGGAGCAAGAACATTCTTCTCACATCCTGTTTCCGGTAAACCGGGGAACGGAGCCAAAGTGCCGCCGGAACGGCTATGAAGACCAGAGCGGTGTTGTAACGCGTTGCCGCTGCCAGTCCGGCAGATAAAGCGGCCCAGAAGAGAGCCTTGTCCTCGCCATCATACACTTTAAGGCAGAGCCAGAGGGTCAGGGCAACGAAAAAGGCTGCCGTAACATCCACGGTGGCAAAGTGCGAATGCACCAGATGGATCGGCCAGAAGGTAAGGAGAAGAGCGGATATTATCCCTGCCTTGATACCGCCGAGACGCCTGGCGGAGAGAAAGACCAATCCGATGCTGAGGGTGCCTAGAAGCGCGGACACCGCGCGTCCTGAAACGATATAAAGTGCCATCCAGCCTGCATCGGTTTGAGGAAAAATGAACAGCTTGGCAACGGAAGAGGCTATGGCCATCAGGTAGATGAACAAAGTGCCGTAGTTAAAGAAATCCGGATTGAGGTCAAGATGAAGCGGGTCCATGTTGAGGATTCCACCCACCATATAGAATTCGTCGGGATGATATGAAAAGAGATGCCTCTTGTCGGGAAGTCC
>JAQVUQ010000116.1 GCA_028699365.1 bacterium
GGTGGAAATCGAAGTCAGATATGATGAACTGGCGATTAAGCCTTTGAAGAGCATCAGTGAGGTTGCCGGTATATTCAAAGAATATGCCAGGGGAAAGACATCTGATTGGGAGGAAATACGCAAGCTCACGGAGCGAGCCGTATCCATGGAGATAGCCGATGAATAAGCAGATTCGGATATCGGCTATTGATGCCAACATAATTCTGCGCTATCTGCTGGATGATAATGAAGAGCTGTCTGCCAGGGCCAGGAGCATAATGAACGATGTAGAAAGTGGAAAGTTGCATGTTGCGTGTGACCCTGTTAACCTGGCCGAAGTCGTATGGGTATTGAAATCCTTCTATAAAATCCCGAATGATAAAATATGCGCAAGCCTGGAATCGATTATAAAAGCTGAAGGTTTTATCCTGCTGGATAAGGACAGATATTTACTGGCGTTGCAGCTTTTTGCCGGCTCCGCAGCACAGTTCGGTGATGCCTGTGCCTGTGCGGCTGCGCTTCAGGGCTGTTCGGGCCGATTGCTCTCATTTGATCGGAAATTGAGCAAGGTCAATGGTATACAACGGGCGGAGAAGTAGATTCCCGATGATGAAGTCAACCGGGATTTTTGGTATAATTACCTCAACGAAGTTTGGGAGGGACGTCCTGATGCCGGAAATATCGCGATTTTTTGGGATAATCATATCCATCTTCGGGTTTTTGCAATGCTTATAGATCTAAAATACGCTGAGTATTGTGGCGATTATAAAATCAAGCTTGTGTTTGAGGATAATAAAAGCGGCATTGTAGATTTTTCGTCTTACGTTACGAGGGGGGGTAGCAATGCATATAAGCCATATTAGGCTTAAAAACTGGAAAAACTTCAAGGACGTTGAAGCGCCGTTAGGTTTTAGATTGTTTCTTATCGGGCCGAATGCTTCGGGTAAATCTAATTTGCTGGATGTATTTCGTTTCTTGCGAGATTTAGCTAATGATGGTTTAGGCAAAGCCGTTGTCGACAACCGTGGTGGTGTAGCGGCCATCCGCTGTCTGGCCGCTACACGTTATACCGATATAAACATCGAAGTAACTCTATCAGAGGGTGACGATAATTGCTGGCAGTATCACTTATCGCTTAACCAGAATAACGCACAACGGCCTGTAGTGCGTAGCGAAGTCGTCTGTAAGCAGGGTGAGGTGGTTTTGTTCCGACCGGATGAAAGTGATGAAGCTGATCCCATGCGATTGACACAAACGGCTTTGGAACAGATTTCGGCTAATGAGACATTTCGCGGTGTGGCGGAGTTTTTTAAGTCTATTTCCTATCAGCATCTTTTGCCGCAGGTAGTACGTGATCCACGTGGATTTTCTCCTCAGCAGGTATACGACGATCCCTTTGGTCGTGATTTTTTGTTGCGTTTATGGAAAACACCTGCTAAAACACGAGAGTCCCGGCTTAAAAAGATTGCGGCTGCGTTACAGAGCGCGGTACCGCAGTTAACAGATTTGAAAGTAAATATGGACGATTCCGGAATACCGCATCTCAGCGGCGGTTATGCACATTGGCGACCGTATGCTGCCAGACAGAACGAAACACAGTTTTCTGATGGAACATTACGTTTATTGGGCCTATTATGGACAATTTATGAAGGCTCCGGGCCGCTCTTGCTTGAGGAACCTGAAATATCACTTCAGTCAGAGGTAGTAAGACGTTTGCCCGCCGTATTTCATCGGATTAATCGCACACGTAAGGTACCCCGACAACTCATAATATCAACACATTCGGAAGAAATGTTGCGGGATGAGGGGATTGGTGCTGAAGAGGTGTTGCGGCTGGAGCCGAGTACGAGCGGCACATTGCTTTGTCCACCTGATGAAGCTGACCGTCATGCAATGAAGGCAGGCTTGACTGCAGCTGATGTTTTATTGCCCAAAACTGCACCTGAAGGCATTGAACAGTTGCCATCGGTATTTTTACAATGATTGTGGATGCATTAGTCGAAGGTCCGACGGATGAGGCTGTAGCTAAGAAACTGATCGCGGCTTATTATCACGAGTATGGTACGACGTATGGCAAACAGGGGCATGGCTATTTATGTAAAAAAGCCAGCGGTTTCGCTGTTCATGCACAATATGGGAATCCCATTCTTATGCTTGTGGATTTTATGGATACAGGTTATATGTGTCCCGGTGAAGTGCCTGCGGCATGGCTACCAAACCCTTGTGAAAAACTGCTTTTACGGGTGGTCGTACGTGAAATTGAAAGTTGGTTGCTGGCTGATGCTGAAGGGCTGGCGGAATATCTTGGCGTTTCGAAGGTGCGGATTCCATCTGCGCCGGAAATATTGATAGATCCTAAACAGACTTTAATCAATATTGCACGTTATTCACGCAAAGCATATTTACGTGATGCGATTGTGCCTAAGATAAATTGCTCTGCAAACGCAGGCCCGGAGTATGTTGATGCAATCAAGGAATTTGTTTATAAACATTGGAATATTGAAGCTGCGCTTAATAGATCACTCAGTCTCAGCAAATGCGTAAAGCGTCTTGGAGAATTATGAGGTATATAGGAAAGCTGCTTGATGCTCATGTAGACCGCTCCAGGCGGGCAATCGAAGAATAAGTTCGGGGTTGATTTACCGTAAAGGCCCGGCCTTGGCACACTTCCTGCAACATCCTCCCCTCGAGTAAGCGAATACCGAGGGGAGGATTGTTATGTACGCCCTCTTGAAACGAGCGTTTCTTTTTATTTCCATAGTTCTGTTATTCTTATCCGGCTCAGCCTTTGCCGAGAGGCTGATAGCACCCGGAGACCAACTGGAGGTAACCGTCTGGTCGGACAAGGAACTGTCCCGGACGGTCACGGTCAGTGCCGACGGCAAGATTACTATGCCACTCATCGGCAGCATCAAGGTAGCCGGCAGCAACGAGGATGCAGCCGCCAAACTTATAGCCGGAGTCCTGGTGCATTACATCATAGATCCCAAGGTCAGCGTCGGTATCGTCAAGGCACGGCCGGACAGGGTGTTCGTGCTGGGCCGGGTGAAGAGTCCGGGCGTTTACGATATCCAGCGCGGCAGCACCGTGCTGGAGGGCATATCCCAGGCCGGCGGCCTGCTGGACAAGGCGGATCTGGATCACGGCACCGTTATCCGGGCCGGCAATAAGTCCGAGCCGGTGAACCTGAAGGCGCTCCTTGCCGGCGGGCAGATGCAGGAGAACGTTCAGATAAACGACGGCGACGTCATCATCGTGCCGGAACGGGCCGATAACTCGGTTTACGTGCTGGGCAAGGTGAGCAATCCGGGTCTCTACCAACTGGAGGACAGCGTTACGGTTATGGGTGCCATCGCCAGATCAGGCGGCAGCACCAACAGGGCCAATCTCAAGAGAGTTACAGTTATCAGGGGGGACCTGGCCAAGCCGGAGCGTATGGAGATCAACGTTCAGGATATTATTCAACGCGGGGACAAAAGCAAAGATATCATCCTCAAGGCAGGCGATACCGTTTATGTTCCCGAGTTGGGTGCGATCGATTGGGACAAGATGCTGCAGCGAGTATGGATGTTCAACGAGCTCAAGGATATCTGGAAGTGATATTAGCGGTTTAGCATGTTAGCGATTTAGCTGTTTAGGAGAACGAAAAATCGTCAAAAAGAAAAGGCCTGGCTTAGCGCTACTAAAAAGCTAAAAGCCTAAATCGCTAAATAGCTAATAGCCTGTAAGGCTATTGACAGGGAGGTAAGCTATGGAACTTTGGAAATACGGTCGTCTCATATGGCGGCGTAAATGGTATCTGCTGACGATGATGGCGCTGGTGGTGGCTCTTATCGTGGTCAAAATGCCGCATCATACCCCGCTGTACCGGGCTACGGCTACGGTTATGCCTTCTCACGGCATATTGGACGAAGGCGATAAGAGCGATACCACCGGACGAGACAGGCGCATGTCCAACCTTTTGGAGCTTGCCGGTAGCAAGGAGGTATGCATCAGGACTATAAGCAAGCTTGGCCTTTCCGTCAGCCCTGACCGTCTCAGGGATATTGTGGATATAAAACCGCGGCAGGTGGAACCGTTCAGCGCCAGCGGCACCAGCGATACCGACATCATAGAGATATCGGTCGTTTATCCCGACCAGAAGGCTGCTCCGGAAGTGGCCAACGCTTTAGCCCGAAGCTTTATTGCCTACTATCAGGATTTTTCACGGCTGGAGAGTAATGAAGCCAGACGAGTGCTTGAAGGACAAGCCGATGAGGCGCGCAGGAAACTCCGGTCAGCCGAGGCTGGGCTGGACCGTTTTCGCCGCAGCCACGGTATAGCTCTTCCCGATGCCAGAGGCGCCTTGCTGGAACAGTACGGCACATTGATGGCTATGAGAGAGGATGCGGACGTCTCGTCGCGGGAGCGTTCCGCCAGGCTGATCTCTATCAAGAGCCAGCTCTCCGGTCAGCCGGAGAACCGTGTCTACGAGCAGGGAACCACCAACAATCCCGCAGTCCAGGCTCTCGAAGCCAAGCTTATCGATCTGGAGATGCGGATGGCAAACGAATCCTCCATCCATACCTCCGAACATCCAAATATTATCGCTTTGCGACGTGAGATAAGCCAGGTGAGATCGCAACTGAGCGGAGCGGTCAGAAAGGTATTCAGTTTTGAAACGATCCAGGCCAATCCGCTGCATGACAAGCTCATGAACGATATGGTCGATGCGGCCAGTACGGCCATAGCCGCTCGCGCCAGGGTAGCCGGTGCCGCCGGCGCCGTATCGCGTATCGAGAGCCGGCTGAGCGGGGTTTCGTCATCGGAAACCACCTACGCTGCTTTGATACGTGAAGTCAAGATGGCCGAGGAAACATACTCCGTGTTTACCAATCGTCTCAATGAAGCCATAGCCAGCGACGTCAATACGGCCGGGCAGATGGGTGCCGTCAAGCTGGTGGATCTGGCGGATACGGCCGAGGGCCCGATAAACAAGCCGCTTAACACCCCGGTAGCGCTGGTTTTCGGTATGTTGTCCAGCCTGTTCATCGGTATTCTGCTCGTACTGGGCCTGAACTATCTGGACGGCTCGGTTAAGGATGCAGAGGAAGCCAAATCCAGGCTGAAGCAGCCGCTGATAGGGGAGATACCCCGCATCAGCCAGACAGGCAACATGGCGTCTCTGCCCACCATACATCAGGATCATGCCATAGATATCTCGCCCTTCGGTGAGGCTTACCGCCTGCTCAGAACGGCCTTTGTCTTCAGGTGCCGTGAGAATAACGTAAAGGCGGTGGCTGTGTTCAGTCCGCGTCCGCATGAAGGACGCAGTACGGCAGCCATCAACCTGGCCTCTTCACTGGCCATGTCCGGCAGGAAAGTGCTGCTGGTGGATGCAGACCTGAGGGAGCCTGTACTTCATAAGATCTTCAGTATCTCCAATGATAAAGGCTTAAGCAGCATCCTCACCGGCAAGGATACGCTGATGGAAGGCATCCGCAAGACGTCTGTGGATAATCTGTACCTGCTGCCCAGCGGCCCGCTTCCGGCCAATCCTTCCGAGCTTCTGGGAGGAGCGGATATGAACAGGCTGATGGCCGATCTGCGTCAGCAGGGAGAGTTTGTGCTCTTCGATACTCCGGCTTCGCTGCCCTTTACGGATGCCGCGCTTTTGACATCGCTTACCGATGGTGCGCTGGAAGTCGTCGGTGCCGGTCGATCCAGCCTGGACGATCACCTGCTGGCGGTCGAGCAACTATCCATGGTCGGCACACCGGTGATCGGTATGCTGATCAACGGCGTGGAGCCGGAGGAGGTCAGGAGTTACAACGCTTACAGGCAGCATGTCACCAGACCGGTGGATCTGGCCCGTCTGAAGAGAAAGGCCATTATAAGCACCGGATCGACGATGCTGGCACTGTTGCTGGGCTCCGGGGTTTATTATGGAGGACCATGGGCCGTCAAGGGAACCGCTGCCGGTGGGCGTGTATTGATGGGGTGGGGCAATGGTATTGCCGCTACCTGTACACAAACGGCCGGGAAGGTAAATAAAACTGCTGAACGTTTTGAGGGTATGATGCATAAGCGAATGAGTAACGGTAAAGCTATTGATAAAGCTGTAGCCGGAACACATAAAGCTGCGGCAAAAGACTTACTCAAGCCCCAGGCCCCTGTCGCCATGCCTGTCGCATCCAAAGGCAGTGTAGAACTTACAGCCAAAGGCCGGTGCTGGATAAAGGCGGCGGAAGGAGAAAAAAAGGTTTTCGAAGGAGTTATGCAAACGGGACAGATTCGTAAATGGACGGTTGGGGATAAAGCGCTTTCTCTGAGGTTGGGAGATGCCTCAAAGGTCAGCTTAAAGTATAACGGAAGAGTCGTTCACCCGGCTGTGGCCGATGACAGGACTGCGGAGGTTATTTTCAGAGCGGTGGAATAAAGAAAGAGACCCAAAATGGGTATAAGGCAGAATGCTGAAATTCAAAAGTCGAGGTCTGACCCCAACAAGATATAAGGTGATGGTATCCCTTGTCTGTTCATACGTTTCACAGGCGCTGAACACCGGGGTCAATCTGCTGTCGCGGTTGCTGCTTGCCCGGTTGATAATCCCTTCCGACTGGGGACTCTTTGCCGAAGCACTTCTTATAATAACAATAGGCGGAGCCATGCGGGATCTGGGTATTCCGTTGCACCTGATCAGAGACAACGGCAAAAAGTACGGCAGTGCCCTGGTGCTGGAAGGTATTATGTCCCTGGTTGTTATAAGCCTTATCTGGATACTGGCACCCCTGGCGCAGGCCTGGGATCCCCGCCTGCCGCATCTGCTGCGGATATTCTCCCTGATGCTCCTGCCCGAAGGGCTGGCCATGGTACCCAAGGCCTTTCTGGATAAGGAACTGCTGGTCAACAGAGCGCTGCTTTGCGAACTGCTGCAGATAGGGACTTTTGCCATTGTCAGCCTGGTAATGGGATATCTCGGATACGGCGTCTGGAGCCTGGTGGCCGGCTATGGCGGAGGCATGGTGGTGTACTCCATCTCTCTCTGGCTGCGGGCCGGCAGATCGATGCCGCTGGGCTTCGACAGGCGCCATATTCCGGACCTTGTTTCCCACAGCGGCTTTCTCTTTCTCAACGGTCTGGTAGGTACCTCGCTCGGTTATATGGACAGCGGCATATTGGGAAGCCTGGTTACAAGCAGGGAGGTAGGCTACTATTTCATCGCCTATACCTGGGCCTTTCTCCCCGGCAAACTGCTCTTTCCCTCTCTATACCGTATAATCTATCCCACTCTGGCTCGCTATAAGGAAGATGCCGACGGGCTTTTCAATATCTATCATCTGGGAACGGTCGTGCTCCTGGCCGTAGAGCTGCCGGTCCTGGCATTGCTCTTCATCAATGCGCAGCATTATGTCACGCTGCTTCTCGGCCGGCAGTGGCTGCCGTCAGTGCCCCTACTGCGCATCATAGCTCTGGGGCCGGCACTGGTGCCTTTCAGTCGTCTCGGCATAGCCGTGCTCAAGGTGCATCACAAGGACAGGATATTCTTCCTGAGTTCCGTGATCGGCCTGGTTTCCCTGCTGGCTCTGGGGTGGTTCCTTACACTGCACTACAGGGCGATGGGCATGGCTTATGCCAATCTCATCGCACCGGGCAGTCTCGTTCAGTTATACGGTCTGACGCTGGTACTCAAAGGCAGATTGTGGAAGATGGCCTTTGATCTGTTGATTCTATATGCGATATGTATGGCCGTCTTCATACCGGCAGGTATGCTCTCACATGGCCTGGACGCCGGTAGCTCCCTTGCCATAGGAGGGATTGGGGCAGTGGTATGCTGGATGATCTATTATACCGTATTCGGCAGAAGCATCAGGGCGTTACTGGCTTTCAGACGGTCGGACGGCGCTGAGTTGCCCGAAACCGACGGTGAGGTGTTGGCATAGTATTTGCGGATAAGTCAGG
>JAQVUQ010000117.1 GCA_028699365.1 bacterium
CGGCTACGGTACTCCCGGCGGCCACGGTTTCCACGGCTGCCTGGTAGATGGGCACGGTTCCCAGGGGTACCGGACAGGCTTCCAGTATGGCCCGGCGGATGCCGGCGATATCTCCGCCGGTGCTGAGGTCCATAAGAGCATCGGCTCCGGCATCGAGGGCTACCCTGAGCTTGGCGATTTCATCTTCCAGTCTGGGATAATCGGTGGAGGTGCCGATATTGGCATTCACCTTGGTCTTAAGACCTTTGCCTATGGCCAGAGGCTGCAGGGTCACGTGATTCATATTGGCGGGAAGGGCGATGGTGCCCTCGGCCAGCCCCTGCCTGATAATCTCGGCGTCAACGCCCTCACGGGCTGCGGCCGCCTCCATCTGCGGTGATATTCTGCCCTGACGGGCTATCTGCATCTGTGTCATTTCACAACTCCCTCTTTAGGGCTGCTGGCGCTGGCCCGTTCCAGCTTGGGAATGCGTCCGGCGCTGAAAGCCAGCCGGCCGGCCCTGACGCCCAGCTTCATGGCCTCGGCCATCAACGGGGGATTCTCCGCCCTGGCAATAGCCGTATTGATGAGAACGGCTGAAGCGCCCAGTTCCATGGCCATCGATGCGTCGGACGGCACTCCCAGGCCGGCATCAACCACCACCGGCACCCCGGCTCTCTCAATTATCAGGGATATGCGCGCCGGATCGCCGAAGCCGCGACCGGAGCCTATATACGAGGCCAGCGGCATAACGGTGGCCGCGCCGGCATCTTCCAGTTTGGCGGCTATTATGGGATCGTCGGTAGTGTACGGCAGGACGACAAAGCCCTCCCTGACCAGAATTCTGGTAGCCTCAAGCGTGCCGATCACGTCCGGCAGCAGCGTGGCCGGATCCGGGATAACCTCCAGTTTAATCATATCCGACAATCCGGCGGCCCGCGCCAGCCTGGCCAGACGGACGGCTTCCTCGGCCGTGGTTGCCCCGGCGGTGTTGGGCAGTATGGTATAGCGATTGAGATCTATGTGCTCCAACAGGGATTCCCCCGGTTCGTCCAGGTTCATGCGGCGCACGGCCATGGTCACTATCTCCGCCTCGGCTGCCTCCAGAGACCGGCTCATCAGGTCCATGGTAGCGTATTTGCCTGTTCCCACCATCAGCCGGTTGGAAAATTCCCTTCCGGCAATTATCAGCTTATCGTCCATAATTTACTCCTTTAAATACTCAATACTTCTCTTAACAGCGGCCTATCCTCCACCCACAAGCTGCACCAGCTCCAGTGCATCGCCCTCCTTCAATTCTCTGGAGACATGCTCCTCCCAGGAGCTGCGGTTGATGATCTCCCGATTGAATTCCACCACCACCCGGCGAGGGTCCACCTTCAACAGCTCCATCAGTCCGCCCAGCGTAGTGCCTGACGGTACCTCCCTGTCCTGACCGTTGACGACTATTCGCAAAAACTCACCTCCCCGTTAATGCGCTCTTCGAGCGCGGTTGCTGGTTGTTGGTTTCGGGATTCCCATGCAAGCCTTTATATAAAGACATCCCTTTCGCCTTTCTCGATCCGGGCCAGTCTATTCTCTATCAGATCCGTCACAAGCTCATCGTTTATACCGTTCAGAGCGGTACGGATTATCTCTTCTCCCCGCTCTTTCAGACCGTCATCATGATCCTGCAGGTATTCCTTGAACGTCAGCAGTGCGTTGGGCAGGCAGAAATCGCCGGTCCGGCCTTTGCCGGCCATCTTGAAAAACCGGGCTCCGGTGCGCTCGCTGCGGTAACAGGCGGTGCAGAAGCTGGGTATGCAGCCTTTGCCGCATACCGCCTCCAGCACTTCCTTCAGATTGCGATCATCGTAGACCTTGAATTGATCCACGGCGGCAGTCTCGCTGTCCTTATCCAGATAGCCTCCCGGGGACGTGCTGGAGCCTGCGCTGATCTGCGAAACGCCGGCGGTCAGGAGTTCATCGCGCATCCCGGCCGATTCTCTGGTAGTGAGGACTATTCCGGCATACGGCAGCGCCAGGCGAAGCACGGCCACTACCAGTTTGAACTGCTCATCGTCCACCGGGTAAGGTATTTTCTGCAAAGCCGCACCGGCTGCCGGGCGCAATCGGGGAACGGAAACCGTATGTGCTCCGGCTCCGAAAGACTGCCGCAAGTGGGCGATATGCTGCAGCAGGGCAAGTATTTCAAACCTGTGATCGTAAAGCCCGAAGAGAACTCCCATACCCACATCGCCGATACCGGCCTTCATGGCCCGGTCCATAGCGGAAACGCGCCAGTTGTAATCGGACTTGCGCCCGCTGGGGTGCATAACGGCGTAGGTCTTACGATGATAGGTCTCCTGGAATATCTGGAAGACGCCGATACCGGCTTCCTGCAGCATTCTGAAATCGTCTATGGACAGGGGGGCGGCATTAACGTGCAGGCGCCGGATATCGGCCCCGGCATAGATGGCCTGCACCGTATCGGCTATACGGGCGGCCGAAGAGAGACGTGAATGCTCCCCGCACACCAGCAGCAAACGCCTGTGTCCCATTGCCGCCAGGGCCTGTGCTTCCCGGACGGCCTCCTCCGGAGTCAGGCTGCGACGAACCGCTTCCTCGTTACCATGGCGAAAACCGCAATAAAGACAGTTGTTGCTGCATTCGTTACTCAGATAGAGCGGCGCAAAGATCACTATGCGATCACCGTAAACTCTGCGCTTGATTCGCCCTGCCGTTTCCATAATCTGCAGGCGATCTTCTCCGGTAACCATGAGAAGATCGGCGGTATCCGCCAACCCCAGGCCGGACAACGTCTCAGCTCTCTCCAGGATATCGCGAAGACGTGAGCCCTTAGGAGGGCGGGCCTCCTGCATAACTTCGTTTATACGACGTTCATCTATAAATAACGTATTCATGATTCGGTCTACCTCTTGCCAACAGCTATGTTGCCGGGCTTAATAACCCCGGCCCATGCATCTCTTATATTACGAGCCGCCGCCTGCGGATCATCGGCCTGGAACAGAGCGCTCATAAGAGCTGCTCCGGCTGCCCCGGCTGCTGCCACCTCAGGTATTCGCTCTGCCGATATGCCGCCCAGAGCCAGCAGCGGCAGAGACAAAGCAGCATTTGCTTCCGCCAATCCGGCCGGCCCTATCCCAGCGGCACCCGGCTTGCAGGGTGTCGGATAAACCGGACTGACGGTGGCATAATCGGCATCGGCAACCTGCACCGGTTCCACGGCAGCATGTGCGGAAAAGCCTATCAGAAAGTCTCTCCCGGCCAGACGTCGCACCTCGGACGGAGGTAAAGATCCTCCCCCCAGATGCACTCCGTCAGCGCCCGCAGCCAGAGCCACATCCGCCCTGCCGTTGATCAGCAATAACGCTCCATAGCGTCTGCAGACAGGCAGCACTTGCCGGGCCAGCCTATACAGATCAGCCGTTGTCAGTGTTTTTTCCCTCAACTGCAGGGCATCCATACCTCCAGCCAGCACGGCTTCAATGCTTTCCAGGAGATCCTTACCGTAGAGACACCCGTCTGTTACGGCCATAAGGCAGGGCAGGCGTTTAACAGCCGATACGTTATTAGTAGTCTTACATGCAGAACCGCTCAAAAATTTCACTTCCATCACAAGCAGGCCCGGTATTGGGACAAACCGGTACAATAAAAAAGGCCGCTATCGAAAAAGGATGCGGGCCTCAAAAAGAGATTGCCCAAGGTGCATTCCCTACGCCGGTGTTAACCGGATCAGGTTCGAAGGGTGATTACTCTCAGCCCGAGGGCTCCCCCAGCATCCTTAGAGTTAATATTCGGTTCGAAACAGCCTTATTATACTGTAGCAGAGCAGGGTTTTCAAGGAATTGTGCAAAACGGCAATAAAATAATGGCGGTATCAGGATACTGGCAGCGTAAACCTGAAAGCACTTCCTTCGCCGGCACGGCTCTCCGCCCAGAGATCACCGCCATGGGCTTCGATAAGTTTCTTGGTAACATAAAGTCCCAAACCCAGCCCCTCAGTCCGGGCAGCCTCCCTGGTCCTGTAGAAGCGATCGAAGATATACGGCATCTCCTCTTCCGTTATACCCATACCTCTGTCAACAATGGATATCTGTAATCTTTCCGGGTATGCCTCAGTCTCAATAATCACTTTGTCGTCTGAATACTTCAAGGCATTACTGAGTAAATTGCTCATAATCCTCTCCAGACGAGCGGGATCGGCCATTACGTTCGGCAAATCCTCCTGCAGAGACAGCTCTATCCTGGAGGTATCGATCACCCCCAAAAATTGCTCCAGCAGATCTTCGATAAACCGGCTCATGTCCACCGGCTCGTGCTTGAGGTCCATGCACCCGGCACTCATGCGGGTGGCATCGACCAGATCCTGAATCATGACGTTCATGCGTCTGGCTGAGTTTATGATGGCCGAGACACTGACTGACATAGTAGCCGTATTGATGCACTTTTCATCTTCCTGCAGGGCACGCTTAATGAGTTGAGCATGCCCCTGTATGAGGCTTAGAGGGTTTCTGAGATCGTGAGAGACTGTATGCAGCAGATCTTCACGCTGCTGCTGCAGGTTCTGAAGAGCGGTAATATCGGTAAATGTGACTATTGCTCCAACAACACCCCTGCCTGCCGAACAGAGTGGCGCGGCACTGGCGGAAACCCAGATCTTACCGGTTTCGGGGGAATCCAGTGCCATTATCGCATTGCATACCGTCTCTCCCCGCAAAGCCCGCCGGACAGGCAGATCATCAACATTGAAAAGACGGCCGGAAGCGTCCCGGGCATCAAGCCTTGCAGCCCTTGTATTGACTTCCTCTCCGGCATAATCATCAGAGCAGCCAAGCATTCTTTTAGCCGCAGCGTTCATTCGGACTGCCAGACCGGCGGCGTTGTATATTGCCAGGCCGTCAGCTATCGACGACAGAGCAATGTCCAGCTCCGCCGCCCAACGCTCGACCTGCTCCAGAAGCTTCAGTCGTTCTTCTTCAGCCTGCCTGAGCCTGTCTTCCGCTGTTTCCTCTGCTCCACGGAAAATATATACGGCTCCGATTATCCTACCGCTCCTGTTGACCACCGGATCAGCACTGCCTTGAAGGCAGATCTCTTTGTCATCCGGCATAAGCAACCTGAACGTTTCATCCGTCACGATGTTCCCCTGCAGTGCCCTGCCCAGGGGAGTCTCCGCAAAAGCCATTCTGCGGCCGTCGGGATAGCGAAGACCGAGCGACTTCGCCTGCTGATCCAAAGGCAAATCCGGCGATAAAGTTCTTCGGATAAGCTTACGTGCCGCATCGTTAATGAAAATAAGATAGCTGAAATAATCAACAATAATTATACCTTCGGCACTTGAGGCCGCAGCCGCCTCCAGCATCAGCAGATATTCCGTTTTACTACCCTGCATCAATTCCCTCCTTTAATATTATAACGTAATCTGTGGAAGTACGTAAATGAAGCTACGGTCAGGGTTGCTTATATGGCTTTGCTGGCCACCAACCCATGGTAGGGGTCAATCCTTTACTTTTAACATTGATGTTAAAAGTAAAGGATTGACCCCTATAGACCCCTATACGAAGTTTATATAAACAGATTCACCCCGCCGGCTTCGGCCTTGTCCAGGTACGTGGCCACGCCGCCCTCATCGACGCCGTCTATCAGTTCCTCCCGCTTGATACCCATGAGATCCATGGACATGGTGCAGGCCACCAGGCGCACACCGGAACGACGGGCCGACTCGATGAATTCCTCCAGGGAAGAAACATTCTTCTTGCGCATGATGCCCTTGATCATGGCCAGCCCCATGCCGCCCATGTGCATGTTGGAAAGCTTGAGCTTGCCGGCGCCGCGAGGCATCATCCAACCCATCATTCTCTCGATGACGTTCTTATGCACCTTGACCGGCTGCTGCCGGCGCAGGATATTGAGGCCCCAGAAGGTGAAGAACATGGTGACATCGCTGCCCATAGCCGCAGCTCCGTTGGCAATGACGAAGGCCGCCACCGCCTTGTCGAACTCGCCGCTGAAAACAACAATCGTTTTATTTTTGCTCAAAGTGACCGGTCCTCCCTTTTGCACACCCACAGCGCCTTTGACTACAACGGCCCGGTAACGGTTATCCTCCGGCACCACCTCTACCAGCGTATTGCCGGTACTGCGGCACCACGGGCCTATATCCGCGGCAAAGCCGGGATCCGTGCTGAGCACCGTCACGGTCTCGCCCTCTGTGGCGCTTTTCATCTCCTCCGACAGACGCATGATCGGTCCCGGGCACTGCAATCCGCAGGCATCGATCACCCTGGCCGCAGGCTGATTCCCGGAAGCGATATCCTTCTTTACGGCACAGGCTGAGCCAGTATCATCGCACATTTCCCGGGGATGTTCAGAGACAGGGCCGCCTGATCCTCCGAACATGGTAAACGTCTTGTAGCCGCCGGTAAGATTACGGCACTTGAACCCCTTCTGAGACAGGATACGGCAGGCCAGATAGCCCCGCAGGCCCACCTGACAGAAGACCAGTATCTCCTTATCCTGCGGCAGTTCCGCCAGCCTGTCCCGCAGCTCCGGCAGAGGTATGTTCAGGGCACCGGGAATGGTCCCGGCCGCCGTTTCCTCCCGGTTGCGGACATCCAGCAGCAACTGATCCTCGCGGGGATTTATTATCTCCTCATAGTGACAGAGCCCGGCATCGCCGCGCAGATGGTTGCCGGCCACAAAGCCGGCGTAGTTCACCGGATCTTTGGCGGAACCGTAAGGCGGCGCATACGACAGTTCCAGATCCTCCAGATCATAGACACTAAGCCCCGCCCGGATGGCTACGGCCAGAACATCTATGCGCTTGTCCACGCCCTCTGCTCCCACAGCCTGCGCCCCCAGTATCCTGCCGCCAGCAGGATCGAAAAGGAGTTTGAGGCTGATTGGAGAGGCATCAGGATAATAGCCGGCATGATTGGCCGGATGGATATATATCTTCTGATAGGATTTTTTCAGGCGCCTCAGCGTTTTCTCGTTCAGACCGGTCATGCCCACCGCCAGATCGAAAACCTTGCATATGCCCGTGCCCTGTGTCCGGCTGTAGACGGAATCCCTTCCCAGAGCGTTGTCGGCAGCTATCCGTCCCTGCCTGTTGGCAGGACCGGCCAGAGGTATGAGAGTGGGGAACTCCCCGACGAAGTCACGGACTTCAACAGCATCGCCGACAGCCAGGATATCGGGATCACTGGTCCGCATATGATCGTCTACCGCTATGCCGCCCCTCTCACCGATATCCAGGCCGGCCCGTGCCGCCAATCCGGTCTCCGGCCTGACTCCCGCAGCCATGATCACCAGTCCGCAATCCAGGCTCTCCCCGGTGCTCAAACGGGCACTCAGAACTTTTCCCTCGTCCTGCAGAGACGTCAGAGAAGTCTCCAGGCGCAAGTCCACCCCGTGCAGCCGCAACTGCTGATGCAGGGGGGAAGCCATCTCGGGGTCCACCGGCGCCATCACCTGTGCGGACAGCTCCAGCAGCGTCACTTCCACCCCTCTGGCAACCAGAGCTTCGGCCATCTCCAGCCCGATATAGCCGCCTCCGACTACCAGTGCCCGGGACGGCTTCTCATCATCCAGCAACCGGATGATATCGTCCATATCCGCCAGAGAGCGCAGAGTACGCACCCTGCGGTCGTCGGCGCCGGGAACAGACAGGCGAATGGGCTCGGCCCCGGGGCTCAGAATAAGTTTATCGTAATGTATGGCCTGCTCAACGCCGTCCGGCAGGTTCTTTACGGTAACTTCCTTGCGCGCGCGATCTATGGCCAGAGCCTCCGTCCTGGTGCGGACATCGATGCGCAGGTTGTCGTAAAGCAGCTTTGGCGTCTGCACCAGCAGGCGCTCCCTGTCCCGGATAACACCGCCGA
>JAQVUQ010000118.1 GCA_028699365.1 bacterium
TACGGGGAGTGGAAGCTTAGAAGCTCAAAATATCCTCAGCCGTATATGCAACCGGGCAGGCTTGGGCAATGAAAGGGAATAAAGATACGTTCGTGATATGTACTACTACCGTCCGCTTCCATTGTCGCTCACCTGCCTTTATCATATGGATTGTCGATTGACACTTAATTTTAACGCCAATCACATGTATGTGTCAATGAGAGATCCACCGTGCTTGTCAGTCTCCCCCGGTATGGCTATAATTAGCCTATGTACGCTCAGACCCAAAGGATAAAGATATTCGGATTGCTGCTTCTTCTGGTGATTGTCGTAATAATCATCCGTTTGCTGCAGTTGCAGGTTATCCAGGGAAAAAAATATACCGCCATGGCCAAAGGCAACAGATTGCACCTGCTGCTGGAGCAGCCGGCCAGGGGAGTCATCTTCGATCGCCATGGCCATATACTGGTATCAAACCGCATCAGGTGTGATCTGGCCATCGCACCACGGATGTCCGGAAGCAGGAAGGCAATGGCGGAAGCAGCCGCTATGCTGAACATACCTCTGGAGGAGGTGACGCGGAAGCTTTCCGCCGACAGGGCCAGCCCCCTCGATCCTGTTGTCGTTAAGGAAGGACTCACCGTGGAAGAGACGGCCATGGTGCTGGAGCGCAAGCATCGCCTGCATGGTGTCGTGATTAAGAGAGTTCCCTATCGCTTCTATGTTTACGGCGACCTGGCCTCGCACCTGTTGGGCTATGTGGGTGAGATAGACAGGGAGAAGCTGGAAGAACGTCGTCATTTAGGCTATCGTATGGGAGATGTCATCGGCAAGACGGGTGTGGAAAGTTTCTTCGATCCTACTCTGCACGGATTTTACATGGGCGGTCAGGCGGATTACGGCTCCGTAGGAGCCCATGGCAGAGTTCTTACTGCTATGGAGGCAATCAGAGGCAGCAGTCTGCTGCTGTCTCTGGACAGGGATACTCAGGTTGCGGCTGAAGATGCCCTGGCCGGCCGGCCAGGCGCAGTGGTGGCGGTGGATGTACGCAACGGGGAGATACTGGCTATGGCCAGCAGCCCCGATTATGATCCCAATGCTTTTGTCGACGGTCTCAGTCACACCGAGTGGAATAGCCTTTCTTCCAATCCCGGACATCCCTTGCAGAACAGGGCCTCCAACAGTGCGTGGCCGCCGGGATCAACCTTCAAGATGATCACACTTGCGGCCGCATTGCAGGAGAGGGTAGTCGCTCCCGGTGAACGGTTTTACTGCGACGGCTCCTATAACCTGCCCGGACGACGTTTCCGTTGCTGGGATCATAGCGGACACGGCTCGATAGGCCTGATGGAAGGGATGGCTCAATCGTGCGACGTGGTCTTCTATGAACTGGGAAGGAGGCTGGGAGAAGAACGGCTTCGTCGCTATGCCGAAGCCTTTGGCCTTGGAGAGAAGAGCGGCCTGTCTTTAGCAGGAGATACGCCCGGCAACATCCCTTCTGCCGCCTGGAAGAAAAAACGTTTTAAACAGGAGTGGTATGCCGGAGATACCCTTAATATGTCCATAGGACAGGGTTTTGTTCAGGCTTCTCCGCTGCAGATGGCCATATCCACGGCAGCGGTAGCCGGCGGCAAGCTCTACAAGCCGTTGCTGGTAAAGGCCGTGATCTCTCCCGGAGGCGTCATTATGCAGGAATACGGGCCTGTGATGCGCCGGCGCCTGCCTGTTCGCAATGATGTCCTGGCCATGGTTCGCCGGGGTATGCGGGCTGCGATTAAAGATCCCAAGGGGACGGGGCATCTGGCTGCTATTGAAGGGGTGGAAGTGGCCGGTAAAACGGGTACGGCGGAAGATCCTCCCAGGCGACCGCATGCCTGGTTTGTAGGCTATGCCCCCTATGCAGATCCCAGGGTGGCCGTCTGTGTTTTTCTGGAGCAGGGCGGACACGGAGGAGCGGCGGCGGCGCCCATTGCCCGTCGGGTTCTGGAGAAGGCTTTGATCACCACCGGTATTCCTCCTTCACTCTGAAACGTCGCCGTTTGAAATAAGGTTGACTTTGCTCGCATATTATGATGCAATATACCCAATGGATGATAACAAAAAACTGTTGCTGGAGCAGATGCGGGCCAAGATATGCAAGCTTGAGCGGGAACTGAGGGAACTGGACAGGCTTTACATAGGCATGTTGATGCAGTATGACAGGACTACGGCTTTCAAGGGAAAGAGAGAGAAACTCGAGCGCAAGTTAAGTGATCTAAAGGCCCGTCTCGAAAGGATTAAGGAGTGAGGGGATTGACCTTCAACAGTCCGACTTACGGGAAGATGAATTTCGAAGAGATGTTCAGCCGTCTCATAGCGTTCATCGAGCAGGCGCCTGACAATAAGCATAACATAATAGTAGGCACGGATTCCGCTCCCGGCGATATAATAAACTATATCACGGCCATAGTGGTACACCGTGTGGGCCAGGGAGGCTGTTACTTCTATTCACGGATGAGAGAACACAAGCAGCGGGGTCTGAATCAGCGCATTTTCTACGAAGTGGCACTCAGTCTGGAGATGGCCAGTAAAATCAGTGAGAAGCTGTCCGAAAACGGCTGGGCGGATCTTCCTCTGGAGATACACCTTGATGTCGGCGATAAAGGTGAAACCCGCAAGATAATCCAGGAAGTGGTCGGCATGGTGACCGGAAGCGGCTACAGGGTCAAAACCAAGCCCGACTCCTACGGGGCCAGTAAAGTGGCCGACAGACATTCCCACAGCTAATTATGCACATCACAGTAGTCTTGTGGTATTCTATCTTTTCTGATACTGCGGGTATTGGTTTCCGGGCATTTGCCGGTGGCCCTTTTGCCGGTGAGGCGGCAAAAGCTTACATCCTGCCAGACGGCTGTCCCGGCACTTCTTGCAGCCGGAGCTTTGGTGTTTCCGGGTTGTGTTGACCGTGTTTCCTCAGGCTGCCCGGAGGGTTTGTGCTCTCTGGGCGGCTCCGTCGTTCTTTCCGCAGGCTCTTCGCTCTCCCCATGTACGTTGCACGTCGCTGACGGAGCTTTGCCGGAGGCAAACGTTCTGGTCACCACTTCCGGGCAACCGGGCGAAGGTAGTAATCCGCTCTCCGGACAGACTTGCAGGGTGACGGAATCGTCTTTATCCGTTTGCTTTTCATCCTTCTTTTCGGTGGATAGCTTCTTGTCCAGGTTGTCTTCTTTGGCCGGCTGCGGCGCTTCATGCCTTTTTTGAGCAGCCTCAATCTCCAGGGCTCTCTTCATGGCCGGGCGCATGAAGGCCGACCATGCTTTAGCCGGAACGGTTCCTCCCACCACCCCATGAGCCATGGGCCTGTTGTTGTCGTTGCCCACCCAGACCGCTGTCACCAGCTTGTCGGTGAAGCCTACGAACCAGGCATCCTTGTAATCGCTGGTGGTGCCGGTCTTGCCCGATGCCGGATAGCCTATGGACGCGCCACGCCCGGTTCCGCGTGTAATGACCCCTCTCATCATGTCTACCATGGTATCAGCCGTTTCCTGTCTGAGAACACGTTCCGTCCGGGGTTTATACTCTTCCAGGACGTTGCCCCAGCGGTCGGTGATGCGAAGAATGGCGGTCGGTTGGCACCTTACGCCGCCGTTGGCCAGGACGCCGTAGGCGGTGGCCATCTCCAGCGGTATGACCCCGTGCGTCAGACCGCCCAGGGCGCAGGCAAGATTGCTGTCGTAAACCGGGCTGACGGTGGTAATTCCCATGCGCTTGACGTAGTCCAGGACGTTGAGCACGCCCAGCTTCTCCGTGAGCTTCACAGCCGGGACGTTGATGGATCTTTCCAGCGCCGAGCGCAAGGTTATAGTTCCATGGAAGCGCCCGTCATAATTACGGGGGCTGTAGATGCCTGACCCGGAACCGTAGCTGACAGGCGAATCGCTTATGGTATCGGTGGGTTTCATGCCGCTGTCGATGGCGGCGGTATAGACGAACGGTTTGAAAGCCGAACCCGGCTGACGTTTGGCCTGGGCAGCCCGGTTGAACTGACTCTCCTTGAAGCTGCGTCCTCCGACCATAGCCTTTATCTGCCCCGTTTTGACATCCAGAGCTACCAGCGCGGCCTGGCTTATCCGGAGGTATTTCGCTTCCTCCAGCCCTTGGCGGACGGCTTTCTCCGCTGCTTCCTGCATATCCAGATCCAGAGAGGTCACTATACGCAGACCGCCCTTGTAAACCATGTCGGCGCCGTATTTGTCGATCAGAGGAAAGAGCAGGTATGAAACGAAATAAGGGGCCTTGTTGTCTACAAGGCCGGCTGTCCGCAGACCGGCCAGCCGAATGCGCGTCCTTCCGGCATCGTCTGCCTCTTCTCCGGTTATGAAGCCCAGATCCGCCATGCGCCTAAGGACTACGGCCTGTCGCGATTTAGCCAGATCCATATTCACGTAGGGAGAGTAGCTGGATGGAGCTTTAGGTAATCCCGCCAGCATGGCCGCCTCGGCCAGATTGAGATCCCTGGCTTTCTTGCCGTAGTATATCTGGGAGGCTGTTTCTATGCCGTAGGCGCCGGAGCCGAAGTAGACCTGGTTCAGGTAGAGCTCCAGTATCTCTTCCTTGGAATACTTGCGTTCTATCTGCAGGGCCAGGATCATCTCTCTGAGCTTGCGGGTTACGGTCCTTCTCTGTGACAGGAATATGTTGCGGGCCAACTGCTGCGTGATCGTGCTGCCGCCCTGGCGGATGCCGCCTCCGCGGAAGTTCTCGACAAAGGCTCGTCCTATGCCTCTGACGTCCACGCCGTGGTGATTGAAGAACCGTGAATCCTCTATGGCCACAATGGAATCCTGCATCACCTGAGGTATATCGGTTATGGGAACGAACTCCCTGTTCTCTATGCATAAGTTAGCAAGAAGACGTCCGCTCTCGTCATATACCTTGGATGTTTCGTTAGGCCTGTATTCCCCGATAGCCTTGATGTTGGGCAAATCCTGAAACAGGCTGATACCTATACCCAGAATACCCCCTGCCGCCAGCAGCAGGACGATAGTATAAAGAGTATTGAAAAGCAGCCTTAAAAAACCTGTTCTTCTCTTAGCGTGTTTTCTTCGCATCTTTTCTCCTTGTCAAAAGAAGCCGAAAGCCGGCATTCTCTACCTGAATAATTATACTATAGCTGTAACTCTATAACAATTGCGCCCACTTTGGTATAATTGATAACACATATTGTAAAAGTCCCAGGAAAGGTTAAGGTTGCGGATGATAGATCTGCATTGTCATGTGATACCCGGCATCGATGACGGACCTGAAGATATGGAAGAGGCATTGTCATTATGCCGTACGCTCAAGGGTGAGGATGTTGACGTAATCGTGGCTACGCCCCATTATTACCCTGAGGAATGGTCTGTGGCCAGAGTAGACGACGTTCTGGCCGGCTGCCGTGATCTGGCAAATCTGTTGGGTGACGGCGGGCCGGCGATTGTTGCCGGAGGAGAGATCGGCATTTTCAACGGCATCGCCGGAGCTGTATCCGACGGCAGGGTGCCGTTGCTGGGTGAAGGCGATTGTATTTTGCTTGAGACCCCTCTCTGGCAAACGCCGTTATGTTTTGAAGAAGAGATATTCATACTGCTGGCAAAAGGCTATCGTCCTATTCTGGCTCACCCTGAGCGCAGTCGTGAATTCAGACGGATAGCCGAAGGCCTGCTGGCCATGCGCCGCCAGGGAGTAATGCTTCAGGTTACGGCCGGCAGCCTGGTCGGCAGCTACGGTCCGCATGTAAAGGCGGCTGCAGAGATGCTGGCTGCGCAAGGGGGCATAGATCTGGTGGCATCCGATTTGCACCCCGGCCGGAAGCCGGATCTGAAAACGGCCTATCCGGCCCTGTCAAGGTTGATCGGAGCCAAAGCCGCAGACAGGGTATTCTACGATACCCCGGTTGAAGTGCTGGGAAAATCGGAAAAGAGGTGTTCTACGTGCAATTGCTGATAAACGTTGTAAGCTTGCTGTTTACTATCTACTATTACTTGATCATAGCTCATGTTATCATATCATGGGTGCCCGATCTGCAGCGTACCCGGCTGGCCGAAATCGTGCATGTGCTTACAGAGCCCGTGCTGGTGCCGCTGAGACGCCTGGTACCGCTTCCGGGAATAGATATATCGCCGCTGCTGGCTATAATAGTCCTGCAGATAGCGCAGCGCTTTTTGATCAATTTATTGATACGGACAGGATCTGTGTAGATGATGGATAGACCGACCGTAGCTACTATAATACCTGCGTTCAATGAGGCGAGGACAATAGGAAACGTTCTCAGGGCCGTCAGAACCGCTGCCGGTATAAGCGAAATCGTCGTCGTTGACGACGGCTCGGAAGATAATACAGCTCTTATTGCCAGAGGTGAGGGGACAAAGGTAATCATACTGGATAAGAATATGGGCAAAGCGGCGGCTTTGCTGGAGGGAATACGCTGCACCGATGCGGATACCCTGCTGCTGATGGATGCGGATGTCATCGGCTTGACTGCCGGTCACATTGAACGACTTCTGGAGCCTGTGCTGAGCCGGAGAGCCGATATGGCGGTCGGTGTCTTCAGTGAAGATATGATTCATCGCACCATGTCATTTCTATCCGGGCTGCGGGTGGTGCCGCGAGGACTCATTTGCAGTATTCCGGACCTTTATGATGCCGGCTTCGGCATCGAGACGCTGATAAGCCGTCATGCCAAAGCCAACGGCCATCGGATTGAAGAAGTGCTTCTCGATAACGTAACCCATCTCACTAAAGGCGAGAAGTTCGGGCCCGGACGAAGCCTGTCCAATAAATGCAGGGCTTTGTGGGATATCGTTCGCTCGGGGCTGAAACGTTTGTAGTGTACGGCGGTGTATATGTCTGTCTGCGTATGTATCGGTCTCTGGGTGTGTCTGACTGCGACTGCTCACGGCATGTTAATTGCAGAAACTTTTTATAGAATATTTCCTGAATAAAGAAGGAATTATGAAACGGACGTCGAATTATAACTTAACAGGGTATAGAATGGTTGCCCAGGTACCAGTGGGTAATCATGCAACCAAGTTACTGCAAATATTTTACTAGGGGGTAAAAGAATGAAAAAGAGAGGCTTTACACTTATAGAGCTGCTGGTCGTTATAGCCATCATAGCGATCCTCGCAGCCATCCTCTTCCCGGTCTTCGGTAGAGCTCGGGAGCAGGCCCGCAAGGCTACCTGCCAGAGCAACCTGAAGCAGATTGGACTGGCGACATTTATGTATATCCAGGATTGGGATGAGAAATGGATACCCAACGCCAGATGGTATGCAGGACCGGCTCTTACAGCTACGTTAGGAGCGGGCGTCTTGGATAGTTATGCCAAAAATGCCAACATTTTTGATTGTCCTAGTGTTTCTGGTACGGTTTCCACAGAGACCGATTACTTCTATAACTTCAATTTGGGACAAACTGGTGCTAACGGTACTACGGTAGCTTATACATCTACCGATGGCACTACCAACGCTTCGTTTGCCAACGATCCGTCAGCTGTCATTGCTGTTGGTGACAACGGTGCCAAGACTGCTGCAGGTGCTTGTGCAATACTTGCAGCTGCGCCGACTGTGAACACGACTCACAGTGAAGGCATCAACTATCTGTTTGCCGATTCTCACGTCAAGTGGATTCGCAATGGCGCAGTTACTGCATCTGCTACCTTCTTTAAGTGAGGATAGGCTGTAAGCAGTAGTAAAAACTGAAGTTGCTGAAAAAGCCCGGAGGCAGGGTACCATGTCTCCGGGCTTTACTGTTTTTCAGTGAGTGCTTTGATGAAATCCTGACGGGGAGTATAGCCATATCTTTTACAGAGATATATCTCCTGCTGTGCTAGCGTGTATTCTTTTTGGTAATATAGTGTC
>JAQVUQ010000119.1 GCA_028699365.1 bacterium
AAGTCCGAAGTCTGAAGTCCGAAGTCTGAAGTCCAAAGTCTGAAGTCCAAAGTCTGAAGCCTGAAGCCTGAAGCCTGAAGGAATTACGTTCCGGTAGACTTCTTTAGCCTTCTTTCGTCCAGGCTTACTTCTCAGCCTTAATTAAGACCGGCAGTTCGTGCTTGAGCGTTCTACTTCCCGTCCTCCGTAGCAGCACATCTTTTAGAATAAAAGATATTGCCTCCTCCATAGCAGCATAACTGTTACGGAGGAGGCTGTGATTACTGCGGAGGGTGGACAGACTTCAGACTTTCCAGCTTCAGACTATATAATTTAGAACCTTATCGAATAACCGGCGGATGCGCCCAGATCCTTGGCATCCAGCAGATCGAAAACGGCCACATCGATATTCAGCGGTATCAAAGGCGCCTGGAAACGCAGTCCCAGGTTGATATTATCGTTCTGCTCCACCACAGCCTGGAAGAAGGGAAACACAGGAAAAGCAACTCCGGCGATGAGGCGTGAATCACTGCCGGCAAAGGTCAGACCTGCCGTCAACGTAGCCCTGGCCAGAGGTATGGCCTGAGTGGCCACGGCATAGAACTCGGCATCGGTATCTCCGGCAGCGACCAGGTTCTTGACGCCTGCAGCTATGGCCGGTGTGACCGGGGAAGCTCCCAGAAGGAGGTACTTGGCATTGACCCGGGTAGTGTTGTCACCGTTCTTAGGATCGATGAAGGCAATGCCTGCCTCCAGACGATTGGCGGCACCGTAATTGGCAACGCCGGTTATTACGCCGTCGCCGGTGTCCGTATAGTTGAGTCCAAAGGAGAAATCGCCTGTTCCCACTACTTCGGCTGTAGGAACGGTGAACAGTCCGGTGGGACCGTCAAAGCTGGGCGCAGCCAACGCCGCTCCCGTCAACAGGGTCAGAATTACAATGGTCAAGGATAAGGTTCTGATCATGATTTACACCTCCACTTATTACTAGCTTTTTAGGCTGAAGACTGAAGGCTATTAGTAGTTTGCGCTCAAGCACATCTCTTAAGCCTTCAAGTTTATCCTGGACAACTTCTCAGTCTTAAGACTACCAGTTCGTTCTTGGGCGTTCTCCTTCAGCCTTCAGTCTTCAGCCTTCAGCCTTCAGCCTATTTATCTTCGTTACCCGGTTCCCTTCTATCTTCAGCCGTCCTTCGGCAAAGAGACGGACTACCTCGGGATAGAGCGCATGCTCGGCTTTCAGGACTCTGGCACCAAGGCTTTCCGGTGTATCGTCGTCCGTTACTTCAACCGTGGACTGGGCGATGATCGGCCCGGCATCGGTCTCGGCCGTCACGAAATGAGCCGTGCAGCCGCTGAACTTCACACCGGATTCCAGCACCGCCTTGTGCACCTTTGAACCGTAAAATCCGTCGCCGCCGAAAGCCGGTAACAACGCCGGATGGGCATTTATCAACCGGTCGCGGTAGCGCTCCACAAAAAGCGGCGTCAACACCCTGAGAAAACCGGCCATAAATACAAAATCCACACCGCGGGCATCCAGTTCCTCTATCATTCGACGCTCAAAGTCGGCCCGGTCGGGATAATCACGATTATCTACCAGCACTGCCGGTATGCCGTTCAGCCTGGCCCTTTCAAGGGCATACGATTCAGGACGGTTGCTGATAACCACAGCTATCTCGGCACCCAGCTCGTTCCCGGCGGCGGCATCTATGAATGATTGAAGTATGGTTCCCGAGCCGGAAACCAACACTCCCATCCGGATAAGCTTACTCATGCCTCCAGGACCACGCCCTCTCCGCCGGAGGTTATCTCGCCTATCACATAAGCATTCTCGCTCAGTTCCTGCAACCGCTCCATGGCCGAGCCGGCGCTTGCTCTATCGACTATTATAACAAATCCTACTCCCATATTGAAAGTACGATACATCTCGGTGTCCTCGATCCCACCGCTCTGTTGCAACAACTCGAACAGCGGCGGTACCGGCCAACTGCCCTTCTTCAGGACAACCTGCAATCCCGACGGGACGGCGCGGGGAATATTCTCCAGCAGACCGCCGCCGGTTATATGGGCCATGGCCTTGATTTTCACCCAGCGCATCAGCTCCAGGACAGGCAGAACGTATATCCGGGTAGGCTCCAGCAAAACCTCTCCAACCGTCCGGCCCAGCACATCCACATAATCGTCCACAGAGTGCCCGCAGACGTCAAAAAAGACTTTGCGAGCCAGCGAATAGCCGTTGCTGTGCAGGCCGGTGGAGGGCAGGCCTATGACAACATCTCCGGGAGCCACAGTGCTGCCGTCCACGATCTCATCGCGCTCGACGGCACCCACGGCAAAGCCGGCTATGTCATACTCATCGGGTTTATAGAAGCCGGGCATCTCTGCCGTCTCACCGCCCGTCAGGGCACATCCTGCCTGGCGGCAGCCTTCGGCCACTCCCTCTACTATATCGGCCACCCGGCTCGGATCAAGCTTGCCTACCGCCAGGTAATCCAGAAAGAAGAGCGGTTCGGCTCCCTGAACCAGAATATCGTTGACGCACATGGCAACGGCATCTATACCTATGGTATTATGGATGCCGGTCATAAAGGCGACCTGCAGCTTGGTTCCCACACCGTCAGTGCCGGATACCAGTACAGGTTGGCGATAGTGCTCAGGTACGGCAAAAAGGCCGCCGAACCCACCTATTCCTGTCAGCATCTCCGGCCGCCGGGTGGATTCCACCGCAGGCTTTATACGACGCACCGCTTCGTTCCCGGCATCGATATCCACGCCGGCGTCTTTGTATGTTAGTTTTTTCATAACCTCTTCTCGCCGTTGTCCTTCTCTTGCCCTTCAAGGATGAACTTGCTGAGCCTGATCTCCTCGGGAACGGGTATGGGATAATCACCGTCGAAGCAGGCCGTACAGAATCCCTCTTTGGGACATCCGGCCGCCGTCACCATGCCTTCCATGCTGAGATAAGCCAGACTGTCCGCGCCTATCTCCAGCCGCACCTCTTCCACCTCTCTGGAAGAAGCGATCAGTTCCTTGCGTACGGCGGTATCGATGCCGTAGAAACAGGGATACTTGATGGGCGGCGAGCTGACGCGAACGTGAACCTCGGTGGCCCCGGCCTCTTTCAACATCCTGACTATCTTGCCGCTGGTGCTGCCGCGGACGATGGAATCGTCCACCAGCACGATGCGTTTGCCGGCCAACGCTTCGTGCAGCGGCGTCAGCTTCATCTTTATGCCCAGATCCCTGAGGCGTTGATCCGGCTGAATAAACGTTCGTCCTATATACCGGTTCTTGATCAAACCCTCACCAAAGGGTATGTGAGAAGCTTCGGCATAGCCGATGGCCGCCGGCGTGCCGGAGTCCGGCACGGGGATGACCATATCGGCCTCGGCCGGATGCTCCTCGGCCAGTAACTGTCCCATGCGTCTCCGGGACAGATGCAGCGACTGCCCGTAGATATGGCTGTCCGGACGAGCAACATAAACGAATTCGAAGATGCACATACTGGCCCGGGGCAGCGGGCTGATTTTCTGACTGCGCAGACCGGATTCATCGATAAAGACTATCTCCCCCGGTTCTATCTCGCGCTCGAACTTGGCCCCCACCACATGCAGGGCGCAACTTTCCGAGGCCAGAACATAGCCGGCCCCGTTTATCCTGCCCAGGCAGAGCGGCCGCACACCGTGCTGATCACGCACCCCGATAAGCGTCTTTTCGGTCATCATCACCAGCGAGTAGGCCCCTTTGACCTTGGCCATCATGGCCGGAATAGCCTCTTCCAGAGGCAACTCAGGCATACCGGCCAGTATCTTGCCGATGACTTCGCTGTCGATAGTCGTTTCAAAGCTCGCCCCGGCCGCCTCAAGTTCCGCCCGCAGTTCAGACGTGTTTATAAGGTTGCCGTTATGTCCCAGAACAAGCTTGCCTTCCGGCCTCTCAACCATCAGCGGTTGAGCGTTGGCCAGCTTGCTGGAACCGGTGGTGGAGTAGCGCACGTGGCCGACGGCCATATGCCCTCTCATACCGTTCAGCACATCCTCTTTGAAAACCTGGGTAACCAGTCCCATATCCTTGTATAACTGGATATCGCTGCCGTCGGAGACGGCTATACCGGCGCTCTCCTGTCCCCTGTGCTGCAGGGCGAAAAGTCCGAAATAGGCCATCTTTGCCACATCGGCGTTCGGTGAATAAACTCCGAAAACGCCACACTCATCATGCCAGCCTTCTTTTAAATCCATAACCCCACCGTTGTTCCGGCTGCCGCCAAGCGACCGGCCGTTATTTTCGGACAGAGGCCTATTCAGGCCAGCGCCTCTTCTATGGCGCCTCTCCAGGCGCTCTCGAGTTTCGCTATCTTCATATCCATAACCCTGCTCCCGTCCAGATCGACGGTCAGACTGCTTCCTGCGACGGTGCCGATCACCATCAGCGGCACATCGTGTCCGGCAGCCAGCTTTATCAGGCTGTCCAATTTCGACGAATCGAGGGAGACCAGTATCCTGGACTGTGCTTCGCCGAAGAGAGCGTCGTCCAGACGCAGACCGTCGGAGGACAGCTCCACCGATACGCCGTGGCTGCCGTCCGTATTGAAGCAGCTTTCCGCCAGGGCAACGGCCAGGCCGCCTTCAGCCACATCATGGGCCGAGGCCAGCAAACCGGACCGGATAGCCTCCAGACAACAGGCCTGCAATCTCTTCTCTTTATCCAGATCGATTACGGGGCAACCGGCTACCAGGCCGTGCACCGCCTTGAGGTATTCACTGCCGTCCAGGCCGGGCCCGTTAAAGCCCAGCAGAACCACCGCGTCCCCGTCCTTTTTGAAGAACGAAGTGCAGCGGCGCTCGATATCCTCCATGATCCCCAGCATGCCTATGACCGGAGTCGGGTAGATGGCCGTTCCATGGCTCTCGTTGTAGAAGCTGACGTTGCCGCTGATTACCGGAACACCGAAGGTACGGCAGGCTTCGCTTATACCCTCGACCGCCTGGCGGAACTGCCAGAATATCTCGGGTTTCTCGGGATTGCCGAAGTTGAGACAATCGGTGACCGCTGCCGGCTCCGCCCCGGAACAGACCACGCTGCGCGCGGCTTCCGCCACGGCGATGGCGCCGCCGGTATACGGGTCCAGGTAGCAGTAGCGGCTGTTGCAATCCGTGGTGACGGCCAAGCCGCGCCCGGTGCCCTTCAGTCTGAGCACGGCCGCATCGGAACCCGGAAGAACGGCGGTGTTGACCTGTACCATGTGATCGTATTGCTCGTAAACGCATTCCTTGCTGGCTACGTTATGCCGTCTCAGCAGCAGTTCCAGCACGGATTCAAAATCCTCCACTTGAGGCAGTTCGTCTTTATTCAGGCACCGGACCTGCTCCACATAATCGGGGACTCTGGCATCCATACAGTATACGGGGGTGTCCTCGGCCAGTGATTTTGCCGGGACCTCCGCCACCAGTTCGCCGTTATCGTAGACGCGCACGATGCCGTCATCGGTCAACTTGCCGATGACTACCGCGTTCAGGCCCCATTTATCGAAGATGGCTTTGACCTCGTCCTCGCGACCCTCGGCGGCTACCAGCAGCATGCGCTCCTGAGACTCGGACAACATGACCTCGTAAGCACTCATCCCGTCTTCACGACGCGGCACCAGGGAGATTTCCACCTCCATGCCGCTGTCGCCCTTGGCCGCCATCTCAGTGGTGGAGCAGGTCAGGCCGGCAGCGCCCATGTCCTGAATACCTACGATGTATCCGGTAGCCAGCGCCTCCAGAGTGGCCTCCACCAGAAGTTTCTCCGTAAAGGGATCGCCCACCTGAACGGCGGAGCGACGCTCCTCGGATTCTTCCGACAGTTCCACCGAGGCAAAGGTGGCTCCGTGAATGCCGTCGCGACCGGTCCTGGCTCCCACGTACATCACCGGGTTGCCTGCGCCGCTGGCCGAGGCCCGGGCGATCTTGTCGCTGTCCACCAGCCCCAGACACATGGCGTTGACCAGGGGGTTGCCCTCGTAACAATCGTCGAAATAGATCTCTCCGGCTACGGTAGGCACGCCGATGCAGTTGCCGTAGCCGGCTATGCCGGAAACGACCCCGCCGAAGAGATAGCGCGTCCGGGCATCGCCCAGCTCGCCGAAACGCAGGGAGTTCAACCCGGCTATGGGCCTGGCTCCCATGGTGAAGATATCACGGATAATGCCGCCCACACCGGTGGCCGCTCCCTGATAGGGCTCGACGGCGCTGGGATGGTTGTGGCTCTCTATCTTCATGACCACGGCCATGCCGTCGCCCACATCCACGGCGCCGGCGTTCTCTCCGGGGCCCTGCAGGACCCGGGGGCCGGAGGTCGGGAAGAGCTTCAGCACGGGGCGGGAGTATTTATAACCGCAATGCTCGGACCACATAACGGCATACATGCCCACCTCGGTGTAATTGGGATGACGCCCGAGTATCTCAACTATCTGCTCATACTCGGCATCGTTAAGCCCCATCTCTCTATATACTTTGGGTTCAATCATTCTATCTTACCCCACATTTTGCTGTCTTTATTTTACATGTCGCATGCGCCGCTCCGCATTCGCAATTACGCATTTTAAAGTGCCTGAGTATGGATTCAAAAACGAACCTGCCGTCGGCGGAGGTCAGAATTTCCTCGGAACTGCGCTCCGGATGGGGCATCATACCCATGACGTTGCCCTCGCGGTTGCAGATGCCGGCTATATTCTCCAGTGACCCGTTGGGATTGGCTGCAGCGCTGACCGTGCCGTCGGCCTCGCAGTAGCGGAAGAGTATCTGTCCGTTCTCTTCCATTCCGGCCAGAACCTCCGGATCGGCGTAGTAATTCCCCTCGCCATGGGCTATGGGAACGCGCAACACCTGTCCCGGGCTGCAGGCGTTGGTAAAGGCACTCTCATTATGCTCCACCTTGAGATGAAGGAACTTGCAGATAAACTGCAGGCTCTCGTTGCGGCGCAGCACGCCGGGCAGCATCCCGGCCTCGGTCAGTATCTGAAAGCCGTTGCAGATGCCTATAACCGTTTTGCCGGCAGCCGCAGCTTTCTCCACCGCTCCCATTACCGGGGAGAAACGGGCGATGGCGCCGGTGCGCAGGTAATCGCCGTAAGAGAAGCCGCCGGGAAGGATGATGCCGTCATATCCGTCCACGGAATCGGCTCCATGCCAGATGAAATCCACCGGCTGTCCCATGACCTGATCCACCACATGGTAGCAATCACGGTCACAGTTGGAGCCGGGGAAGATTATAACCCCGAATTTCATGCTTCCGACACCTCGTATTTATACTGCTCGATGACCGTATTGGCCAGCAGGCGCTCGCACATATCGCGCACGGCCTGCTCGGCAGCCGCCTTATCCGCCGCCTGCAATTGCAGCTCGATATACTTACCCACGCGGACATCTTCCACGCCGCCAAAGTTCAGTGCCTGCAGCGATCTTTGCACCACCTGGCCCTGCGTATCGAGAACGCTCTTCTTGAGGGTTATGAAAACCTTCGCCTTGTACATAAGTCAACTCCTTTTTTGTTACTCAAGTTCATTTGCATGTTCAGGCACTAAGGCACTAAGGCACAGAGGCACAAAGGGTTCAGGCCCGTTTGTTTAGCATTAATTTCAGGCATAATTCCCTTGTCTGGGCTAAAAGGCCAAAGTTGCTAGGCTAAAAACTTTGTGCCTTTGTGCCTGACCCAAGATACCTGCTCTCAGTTGTGTGCCTTTGTGCCTTGGCCCTATATCTACGCTTTCATCTGAACACCTTCACCCCAGATTCTTTCCCGTTATCAACCGGTAGACCTCCCGGTATTTATCGGCCGTA
>JAQVUQ010000120.1 GCA_028699365.1 bacterium
AGCATTCTCCACCGGCATGGGCAGCACCGATATGGCTGCCGCCATGGCTACGGGAGAGTGCTGGATCAAGGTGCCTGAGAGCATGAAGTTCGTCTGCACGGGACGGCCCGGTAAATGGGTCTCCGGTAAGGATCTCATACTTCATATTATCGGAATGATTGGAGTGGATGGTGCTTTATACAGAGCTATGGAGTTTGCCGGCGATACGTTTGAGTATATGACGATGGCCGATCGCTTCACCATCTGCAATATGGCTATTGAGGCGGGCGGCAAGAACGGGATCGTGCCGCCGGATCAGCAGACCATCGATTATATGACCGGAAGAGCGAAACACGACTTTACCCTGTATGCCAGCGATCCCGATGCGGCATACCACTCTGTCTACGATATAGATGTGTCCTCGCTGGAACCGATGGTAGCCTTCCCACACCTGCCGGAGAACGTGCGTCCCGTAAGCCAGGCAGGAGACGTGCCTATAGATCAGGTAGTGATAGGTTCCTGTACCAACGGCAGAATAGAGGACCTGAGAGTTGCCGCCGAGGTGCTCAGAGGCAGGAAGGTAAACAGAAAGGTGCGCCTGATAATCCTGCCGGGCACCCAGGCCATCTACCTTCAGGCCATCCGGGAAGGATTGGTGGAAGATCTGGTGGAAGCCGGTGCTGCTTTCAGCACGCCCACTTGCGGCCCGTGTCTGGGCGGTCATATGGGTGTACTGGCCAGCGGTGAACGGGCTATCGCCACTACCAACCGTAACTTTGTCGGCCGTATGGGGCATCCTCAGAGCGAGGTGTATTTATCCAATCCCGCAGTTGCGGCGGCTTCTGCAATTGCCGGAAAGATCGCCTCTCCGGATGAATTGTAGGGGCAACCCTGTGTGGTTGCCAAACTAATGAAAGGTTGATTTACTATGCAGATAAAGGGAAGAGTATGGAAATTCGGCAATAACGTGGATACCGATGTAATTATCCCTGCCAGATATCTGAACACATCTGACCCTGCCGAGTTAGCCCAGCATTGCATGGAAGATATAGACGGCGGCTTCGCTGCGAAAGTGCAGCCGGGTGATATTATTGTAGCCGGTGATAATTTCGGCTGCGGCAGCTCGCGCGAGCATGCGCCCATAGCCATAAAAGCGGCAGGCGTAAGCTGTGTCATTGCCAAATCGTTTGCTCGTATATTCTACAGAAACGCCATCAATATCGGCCTTCCCATTCTGGAGAGCCCTGAAGCCTCAGAAGGTATCAGCGAAAACGACGAGGTGGAAGTTGTCCTGGATAAGGGGCTTATATGCGATATTACCACGGGATGCAAATATACCGCTCAGGAATTCCCTCCGTTCATGCAGGATCTGATTGCCGCCGGCGGCCTGATCAACTACGTTAAGGCTGAAGCTGTAAAGGCTGAAGACTGAAGTAGAACGCTTAAGTGTAGACTGATAGCTTTCAGGCTGAGAAGTGGTCCTGGATAGATTGAGGCTGAAGAAGTGTACCCGAGCGTAAATCACTGTAAATCACTTCAGCCTTCAGCCTAAAAAGCTGTTTGAGGAGCATTGCTTATGAGCTTCGTGGAGATATACGATACGACTTTGCGCGACGGTTCTCAGATGGAAGGGATATCCTTTTCCGTTGCCGATAAGATTCGTATCGCCAGAAAATTTGATGAGATGGATTTCGATTATGTCGAAGGCGGGTGGCCTTTCTCCAATCCCAAGGATCTGGAACTCTTTGAAGTTCTCAGGGAAAAGCCTCTCAAAAATGCTCGCCTGGCTGCTTTCGGTATGACGAGACGGCCCGGCATTGCTTCCTGTGACGACAGCAATATCATGGCACTGTTGTCCAGCGGCGCGCCGGTAGTGACCATCTTTGGGAAGACCTGGGACCTGCATGTCAGAGAGGCTCTAAAGACGACCCTGGATGAGAATCTATCCATGATTGCCGATTCGGTTTCGTTTCTGGTCGGCAAAGGCCGGCAGGTCATATTCGATGCCGAGCACTTCTTTGACGGTTATGCCGATAACCCGGATTATGCTCTTAAGGTATTGGAAGCAGCGGCGGAAAGCGGAGCCTCCACTCTGGTCATGTGTGATACCAACGGGGGCAGTCTTCCGGTGCGTACAATGGAGGTTGTGTCCGTTGTTCGTGAACGCTTCGGAGTGCCCCTGGGCATACATACACATAACGACAGCGGCCTGGCCGTTGCCAATACGCTGGTAGCCGTAGGCTGCGGCGTTACTCATATCCAGGGTACGGTAAACGGCTTTGGCGAACGTTGCGGCAATGCGGATCTCTGCTCGATCATACCCTGTCTGGGATTGAAAATGGGCCTGAAAATGAAGGTGGATCTTGAGGCACTCACCTCGCTGTCGCATTACGTTTATGAGATTGCCAATATACATCCCGACGGTCATCAACCGTTTGTGGGCAACAGCGCCTTTGCCCATAAGGGTGGGGTTCATGTCAGCGCCGTCAGCCGGTCTGCGCGTACTTACGAACATATAGCGCCTGAAAAAGTAGGCAATAAGAGAAGAATACTAATCTCCGAACTCTCCGGCAAGAGCAATGTTCTGCACAAGGCGGAGCAGATGAACGCCGACCTTGACGCTGCAGCTTTGAAGAAGGTCATGTCAAGCCTTGTGAAGCTTGAGCACGAAGGGTATCAATTCGAGGGTGCAGAGGCGTCTTTCGAGATATTAATACTCAAGGCCAACGGTAAATACCGCAAGCTCTTCGATCTTGAAGGGTTCAGAGTGATCATCGAGAAACGCGGCGCTGATGATGCGATGATTACCGAAGCTACCATAAAAGTGCGGGTCGGTGAGCAGAGCGTTCACACCGTAGCCGAAGGCGATGGCCCCGTACATGCTCTGGACAATGCCATGCGCAAGGCTCTGCTGCAGTTCTATCCTTCTCTGAGCAGAATGAAGCTGACGGATTACAAAGTCAGGGTAATAGACGAGACGTCCGGAACCGCTGCCAAGGTAAGAGTTCTGGTGGAAAGTTCCGCCGGCGCCTCCTCATGGGGAACCGTCGGCGTATCCGAGAATATCATCGAGGCCAGTTGGCTGGCTATCGTCGACAGTATTGCCTATGCATTACAGAAGGAAGAAGAAGGATAATGCAGGCTTTGTGAAGAATTTAAGATAAGATGTACCCATTTTATCTATGCCGCCGGGAGGAGCAATGAAGCGTTTTATTCTTCTTTTAATGTTGTCCCTGATCCTGTTTTGCACGGATCACCAGAATATCTACGCCGAACCTTTGACTAAGGAGCCCGGCATTTTGACCGATAAGCTGTTGAACCTCACGTTCAACCGGAAGACGGCTCAAAACAAGGCCAGTGATGATCTTTATCCGGCATGGGCTCCCAATGGAGAGAACATCGCTTTTACATCCAATCGAGGCGGTAAATACGATATCTGGCTGATGAAGGTTGACGGTTCCGATTGTCGCCGGTTGACGGACTTCAAGGAGTCGAAATCGGTTGCCATGTCGGCGACATGGTATCCCAACTCGCTGGCTATCGCTTTTTCCGCCAAGAAGAACGAGAAGAGCACCTTCGATATCTGGCGTGTCAATATTGACGGCGGCGGCATGCGCAACCTGACGTATTTTCTGGGTAAGAGTGATGAGAAGGATCCGTCATGGTCCCCGGACGGAAGTCGCATAGTCTTTTCTTCCAACCGTGGTACCGATGGGCAATACAAACTGTATACCATAGATTCCAGAAGCTTCGATACCAATGTGCAGGATGCCAATATAACGCTGCTGCCCGATCAACAGGGGAATAATTATCATCCCGTGTGGTCTCCCAACGGCACAAGCATAGCCTTTGTCTCCGACAGGGCGGGCAAACGCAATATCTGGATAATTCCGTTTCCCGGCGATAAAGCCGTAAAGTTGACCTCCGGACAGGACGATGCCTTCCCGTCATGGTCGCTTGACGGGAAATTGATATATTTCTCCGCAAGAGAAGGCAATACGACATCGCTCTACTCTATTTCTGCCGCAGGGGGATCTCCCGTATCTCTCCTCAACTGGGATGGGTATAACACCTTCGATCCCGAATGGTCCCGCAAGCCGGAGATAACAAAGATACTTTTCGCTTCCAACAGAGACGGAGACAACGATATCTGGCTTTCCAGCGTAAGGGATACCGATCTGCCGTATATTACCCGTTTGCCGGTGGTATCGCCCCGGCAGGCCAGACCCGGAGATAAGGTTGTCATTACGGCCAAGGCCGAGGATAGAAACAGCGGAGTCGATAAAGTATACGCACAGATAAAGAACGCCGATAAATACATCTACAAGGATCAAAGCGAAAAGCTGATCCAGGAAGGTGCAGGCGGTGGTGGCGGCGGCGCGGCTGCTCCTGCCGGAGGCGGCGGTGGTGGCGGCGGCGAGGGAGAAGCCCCGCCCATAAAGGTTAAGGTTCATACCGACTATGAAATAGTGGATACGATAGAGCTGTTTGATGACGGCAAGCATAGCGACGGCCAGGCGGGAGACGGCATCTACGCCAATGCCATTTCCACCAAGGGCGGAGACGGAGAATACTATATAAATGTCGTCGTCAAGGATAAAGCCGGCAACACCAAGGTCTACGATAATATAACCGGCTTCAGCACCAGAATATTCGTTCCCAGCAGCAAGATACTTCTGGTCAACGATTATATGTGCGGGCAGCGTTTTGACGCCGTAAGATACGGCGGTTCGTATAACCGTCCCGGATGGCTGATGAATCCCACAGAGAGTTACTATAAAAAAGGCTGGTCCTATGAGTCCAATGCAGGCGCCATCAAATGGTCCGGCTATTCCTGGTCAAAAGGGTCGTGGCTGGAAAGCAGCAGCGGGTCTACCGGTATAATGCGGCGTGGTGCCGAGCCCAGGGATCCGTTCTACGGTGAGAGTTATGACGAGTGGAGGATAATCTGCCGTGGTCCCATCGATGCCTCTACGCTGTTGACCTACTCTAACAGCGATAAATGCGTTATATGGGGAAGCCCCTATACCGGCAACCTCTGGACCGACCCAGGTACCATAGAGGATTCCAAGACCCAGGATATGTTGATGAAATTCCTGGACTACGGCGGCCGTTTACTGGTGACCGGGCAGGACGTAGCCTGGGCGCTGACCAAGGACGGCAAGGAATACAATAAGTTCCTGACCGAGTATATGAAAGTGCGCTATATAGCGGATCAGGCAGGCAAATGGACTTTAACTGCAACACCCAATAACATCGCCGATCTGCCGGGTCAGGGCGACGTCCCGGGTGCGGGCGGTATCTTTGCCGTCAGAGACAAGTCCAAGGCTGAGGCAAAGTCGCAACAGACTGCAGAAGGTGAAGGTGAAGGTGGCACCGGGGGCGGAAGCCTGCAAATAAAACTGGCAGGATATTATTACGGCACAAAGAAGATGGGGCCCGATCCCGACTACTGGGCCGGCGACGCCTGTAAGAACCAATGGTGGGAGGATGTGGTCATGCCGGAAGCGCCGGCAGAGGCTATCCTGACGTATAGCTCTGCGGCCTCAACAGAAGGCGGAGAAGGCGACGGTGCTGCCGGTGGTAATATCGATAACGCGGTTACTCCCGGTGGGTTGAATAATCCCGACATGGATGCGGACGACGGCCAGAATGCCGGACCGGTAATGCCCAAGCTGGTGAGCAATGCCGCCGGGGTCTGTTACTGGAATACACAGAAGAATTACAAGACTATTTTCCTGGCCTTCGGTTTTGAGGGCATACGACCGGGTTTCGAGACCTATCAGGATCCCGAAGCGAAACAGGCTGCCGCAGGCGGTGGCGGCGGAGGCGGCGCTGAGATGGCGGTGACCGAATACGCCACCATGAACAACCGGGCGCGTCTCATGGCCAGCTTTATAACGTGGCTCAGAACCGGCAAGGTGACCGGTGTAGTTACTGATGGAGTGAAGCCCATCAACAATGCGGTTATTGAGGTATACCTGGGATCAAACGATACCAAGCCCATTTATAAGACGACGACTCTGTCTGACGGCAGCTATACCATCATGGGCATAGATTCCGGCAGCTATACCTACATAAAGGCGAGGTATCCCGGCTTCTACGACCACGTTATCGGATGCATTATAACCGGCGGCAGAACAACTACGGTTGATTTTAAACTATCCACCGTGACAAAGGGCCTGATCTATGGACGGGTTATGATGCCTAACGAAGTCACACCGATCTCCAGAGCGCTTATTGAGGTCGTCTGGACGAATCCGGTAACTAAGGAAGAATCCGTCATCAAGGTAGCCTACACCGAATTTGACGGCAGATATCTGATAGGCGATCTTAAGGGAGCTCAATACAAAGTGCGTGCTTCCGCCCAGGGCATGGTGCCTAAGGTTATAGATAAGGTTGCCGTGAAAGATGAAGGCAGCACGATGGTGAATTTCAAGCTCGATAGCAGATAACGTGTTGCAGCTCAGGTTGCTACGCGCGCTGGAAGCCGGCATTCAGAATTCTGAATGCCGGCTTCTTTTTGCCTGACTAGCTGCGCGCATGCTATACTATGTCTGTTATGTCGGAAATAAAGATAATTTTAGCAGAGAAAGCCGGCTTCTGTTTCGGTGTCAGAAGAGCCATAAATACAGCATCCAAAGCCATCGGGCAGAGCCGTTCAGGCTCCGTATGTTCATTGGGTCCGCTGATCCACAACCCGCAGGTAATTCAACGTCTTGAGATGAAAGGCCTTCGGACTGTTTCCTCGCTGAACGAGATCGAGGGAGGTGCGCTCCTTATACCATCGCACGGAGTGGTACCGTCGGTTGTTGCGGAGGCAAAAGAGCGACAGTTGGAGATAATAGATGCCACCTGCCCCTTTGTCCTTAAGGCTCAGAGGATAGCTGCGGATATGGCCGGACAAGGCTATCGCATCGTAATACTGGGCGACAGGGGCCATCCTGAAGTGGAGGCGGTCCTGGGTTGTGCCGGCGATGAGGCCGTGACCGTAAAGAGCGCCGAGGATTGCCTGCAGCTTCCCTGCGACATGGCCTATGCCTTGCTGGCGCAGACAACGCAGCGCCTGTCCACCTTGCAGGAAATTGCGGCCGTTCTCATATCCAGGGTTCCTGAAACTCGCGTATTCAACACCATATGCGAGGCGACGGAGGTGCGCCAGCGCTATGCCGACATGCTGGCAACCGACTGCGATTTGATGATAGTAGTAGGTGGATTCAACAGCGCCAACACCAATCGGCTGGTAGATATCTGTAAGGAAAAAACAAGAACTCTACACGTGGAGACTGCCGACGGCATAAATATTAAGGATATCGAAGGAGCGTCCAGCATTGGAGTGTCGGCAGGAGCATCAACCCCTGATTGGATAATCAACGATGTCATCAGGAAGATCGAACGACTGGCAGGTGAAGTCTGATGCCGGTACGGGTTATTGATATGGAGGAAGGCACCCGCCTTCGCTCTGTGAGCTACGGCGCGGCAAGCCTGCCTTCATCAGGAAGCTACGGCGCGGCAAGCCTGCCTTCATCAGGAAGCTACGATGCAGCAGGCACAATGGTGCAATTGTTGCAGCCGGGCGATGAAATTATTGCCATAGACGGTCAGGCTGTGGATGATATAATCGATTTCAAATTCCTGTCTGCGGGGGATGATCTTGTTATAACCTGCAGGCGTGACGGAGAGCTATTGCAAACAGCACCCTTACCAGGCGATTACGTATCCGGCCTGACTGTTGACGATCCGTATTTCAGCGTCAAGACATGCGCCAACAGATGCCTGTTCTGTTTTGTGGAACAGTTGCCTCCC
>JAQVUQ010000121.1 GCA_028699365.1 bacterium
CTGTGCGTCATAGACATACGCTTCTCCGCCTACGGCGCATTTGAAAATCTCCGGCGTCGATTTATACTCGGACAATTGATCCAGTGACGGCGGATTTCCCCCGTCACTGCTAACCTTCCATGCCTCGATGCTCTGGCGTATGCTGCGCAAGTTCTGCATGCAGACAACGGCCTCGCCACGTTCCATACTCTGCTCCGGCATGCTGGTTTTCACGGCAGACGTATTGCCCGGAAAGACGAAATATCGCAGCACCAGCAACACTATGGCCATACTTACCAGTATGCCGACAAAACCCAATCCGGCCTGGCCACGCTTATCAAACAACGGTCTCATATCTTACCCCTCCTGTCTGATAATCATCAGCGGCTGCCCGTATTCCACGGGAACGCCGTCCTGCGTGGTGATCTCCGTCACCACGCCGTTATGAATACTCCGTATATCATGCCTTATCTTCATGGCTTCAATAGTGCAGACGACCTGTCCCTTGGACACCCTGCCGCCCACCATCGTCATGGGCAAGCCATGTTTATCGGTCAGATGTAAAACTCCTACCATACCGGCGTTTATCGAGGTCTCCGGCAAAGTCTCCGCCTGCGCCTCGACGCCGCCCTCCTCCTCGATTATGCAAGCGGCGGCTTCTCCCAGAAGCGGCAGGTCCCGCTTCAATGTCAGGGCCGTATTACCGGTCTGCAGAAACAACTCACTCAGGCCGTTATCGCTCATGATAGTCAAGGCTTTTCTAACCCGCTCGATATCCATGACAGCCTCCTTATTCACTCGGCAGCCTCCAGAAGGACGTTATGATGGCAGGCCGGACATTCCACTTCGCCGCCCCGGTTGAGTATATCGGCATCATAGACCAGTTTTTCCTTGCATGACGGGCATCGACTCTCCCTGCCGTCTGCCTCGCTGATGCCGTAAGCGGTTCGTTCAAGTCTGTCCAGATCTCCGTCAACCGTCTCAACGTATTCATTCAACTTCTTCTGCTGGGCTTCTATCTCCGTTATTCTGGCAGCCATAAGCTCCGACAGCGACAGCAGGCGCTTAACGACACGCACCACGGCTTCGCTCTCGGCACCTTCCAGCAGTCCCTCGGCCAGACCTTTAGTATACGCCAGTTCTTCCAAAAGTCCTGACATTATCTTGCAACCCTCTCAATGTAATTATCCGTTCTGGTATCCACCTTGAGAACATCTCCCACTTCTATAAACAGCGGCACCTGAATGATGGCGCCGGTCTCCATCTTAGCGGGCTTAGAGCCTCCCGAGGCGGTATCGCCTCTCAAGCCGGGATCGGTCTCCGCCACTCTAAGCTCCACGGTGCTCGGCATTTCCAATCCAATGAGTTTGCCGTCAAACACCATGATATCCACCGTCATCTCTTCCTTGAGATATTTGACGGCAGAGCCGAGCTGATCGGCGGAGAGCTGCTCCTGCTCGTAAGTGCTCACATCCATGAAACAGTATTGATCATCGTTCTCATAAAGAAACTGCATCCGCTTGCGCTCCACGATGGCACGCGGCATCTTCTCACCGGCGCGAAAGGTCTTATCCAGGACACTGCCGGTTTTGACGTTTCTGAGCTTTGTTCTTACGAACGCGCCTCCCTTTCCGGGTTTGACGTGTTGAAACTCGATTATGGCGTAGGCCTCACCGTCCAACTCTATAGTCAGGCCGTTTTTGAATTCTGAAGTCGATACCATCTTCTTACTTCTCCTTATCAATACTAACAAAAGTTCAGAGTTCACCGTTCACGGTTCAAAGCTCTTAAGCTGAAAACTCAAGCTGTCCGCCTGGAAACGCTGAACCTTGAACTTTGAACATCGAACCCGTCCAACGTATTTTACATGATAATCCTGTCTTTAGAAAGCCCTGTCAAATTCCTGATCCCGTTTTCAGTTATCAGAACAAGATCCTCTATTCTTACACCGCCTACGCCGGGCAGATAGATACCCGGTTCTACGGTTACCACCATACCGGGCTCCAGCACTTCCCGGCTGGCCGGATTGACGATCGGGGCCTCATGCACCTCCAGGCCCACACCGTGACCCAGGCCGTGTCCGAAACAATCTCCGTATCCTCTGCTCTCGATATAGGTACGGGCTATATCATCCAGTTCACAACAGAGCATACCGGGCCTTGCCGCTTCCAGGGCCATCATTTGCGCCTGCAGGACTATATCGTAGACTTCATTCAGCCGGGGATCGGGATTGCCGTAGAAAACGGTCCTGGTGGTATCGGAATTGTAATGTTTCCGTCTTGCACCCCAATCGATGACAATACAATCATCCTGACAGATCAAATCATCCCCCGCCGAGGCATGAGGCATGGACGATCTGGCACCTGCTGCAACTATGGTGTCGAAAGCCGGCTTATCGGCTCCGTCCTGAAGCATGGCGCAGTCCATATCGGCAGCCAGCGCCCGCTCCGTACGGCCGCACTGAGCGGAAGCGATTACTTTTGTGTAAGAGGCCTCTGCCAGTTGCTGTGCCTGAGCGATAAGCGCAATTTCAGACGAATCCTTTACCGCACGCAACCGCCGTATCATCTGCTCAGCAGGCAGAACTTCACAGCCGGGAAGAGCCTCAACAAGCTCTGCATAACCGAGATAGCTCATACCGTTTGGATCGAAGTGAACTTTATTCGTTTTTGCAGCAGCCAATTGATCTTTCAACCGGGAGCACAGAACGCCGGGGCTGCCGACAAGTTCGCACGCTGAAGCCTGATTCTCCGCCTGTTCCGTATACCTGAAATCGACACAGAGAAAGGCGCTGTCCACGGTTACAAGGGCTAACGCCCTGCTGCCGTAAAAGCCGCTAAGATAATATATATCCTCTTTACCGGCCAACAGAAGAAAATCGATACCGGCAGTCGTCATGGATGCCCTGAGGGCAGCAAGCCTGTTCACATGTCAACCTTCAAAGCCTCGGCCGCCATCCGGAGACCAAGAGTATAACTATTCATTCCGAAACCGCAGATAGCGCCGTCGACGACCGGTGAAATGACTGAATGATGCCGGAATTCCTCCCTGGCAAAGACATTCGTCATATGCACCTCTATCTTATAGGCATCAATTGATCTAAGCGCATCGGCCAGAGCATAGCTGTAATGAGTCAACGCCCCGGCATTTATGATAACCGCTCCTGCCGTCGTGCCGTGCAGCGTATCGATAAGAACACCTTCGTGATTCGATTGCACGATCTCCACTTCCAGACCCAGTTCCGCAGCCAGAGCACGTAACGTTTCGTCTATCTCTGCCAGAGTCGTGTGACCGTATTTTTCAGGTTCTCTGCGTCCAAGCAGGTTTAAATTAGGCCCATGCAGTATCATTACCCGATTCACGCAGGCCACACCCCTTCCCACTATCTTATTCACTTTATTCCGTTTCTTCGGCTTCTTCGCTCTCAGACGGCTTCTTCTTCAATTCTATGAGCGTCATATCGTTGACTACGTCCTTCACGCCGGAGAGACGGGAGATAGTTTCGACGATGTTCGAAATCTCCGCCATCACCACGGTGCGTCCGCCTTTCAACTGTTTCAGAGGTCCCCGCAGGTAAACTGTCCCGTTCATGGTGAAAAAATCTATCTTGGAAGTATCGATATAACGGCTGCTCAGAATAGCTTTCACCTGGAGATTTGTTCTGGCGTCCTGTGGATTCATAGGTACCAAGGCCAATCACCTCCCGTCCGGATCAGACGTCTCATAACATTATATCACAATTCACCCTTTATTAACCCATCATCGATGGAGCGAATAAGATTCTCGTATCGTTCCATTTCCGGCTTCTTATCCGCCAATAGCGGATTATTTTCTACGCTCTCAATATAGCGAGTAAATATGCGACGGGAGTTGGTCAGAGCGGCACGGAATTCCGTCTGCCTGCCCTGCAACGCATATATGCGAGCCAGGCCCAACCAGGCCCTGCCCTCTTCCGCGCGCGGCAACAACTCTCCCAGGGGCAGATACTTCTCGTTCTCATATGGCGCCGTTCCTATACGCAGCACCTTAAGATATGCCCGCTCGGCATCGCGGTATCGCTTCTCCGCTAACCCGGCATCTCCTATCAGACGCCAGGCGGCACGAAGATTGGGAGAGAGCTCTGCCGCTTCACCGGCGATAGCCGCAGCCTTACCGTATTCTCCCTTTCTCAGGAGATGCTCCGCCAGGCGCAGACGATAGTAAGGGTTCAGCCTCTCAAGGGCGATGGCCCGCAGATAAAGCTTCCCGGCATCACGGCCGCCGTCCGCATCGGAGGAGTAGACGTCGGCCAGAGCGGCTATATACTTCCCTGACCACGGATCAGCGGTCGCGGCACGTGCTATTTCCGTTTCGGCATAGGACCTCCAACCGTTACCGAGATCCGACATCCCTTTATCGTAGTTTACCGCGGCAGGCATGCTCCATATCAAAGCGGCAAGAGCGGATACGACCATGAGAAGAGGGATTACTACTCTGGGTATCCTGTTCAGGGATTGCGCCCTGCGGGCGCGGTTGTTGGTTGTTGGTTGTTGGTTGTTGGTTTCGGGCTTAAACGCAGCCAGGCAACCCAGGATGGCCATAAAGGCTATCTGGTGGGCCGGAATATACCAGGTGTAATCGACCGCATTGTGGACGATCATAGCGGCTATTCCTGCCAGCAGTGCAGCCGTGATCAGAGTCGGCCATCCGGCCCAGCGAGTTCGCAAACCTGATAGAGAGGCAAAGACAAAGGCAATCCATGTCAGTATACCCATGGCGCCCGTCTCCGCCAGCAACTGGATATAGCTGTTATGTGCCATAAGCGTATCCGCTCCGCCCGCTTTATATACGGGATAAAAGGAGGAGAACGTTCCCGGACCGTGCCCCAGAAGAGGCTTGACAGTGAACGCTTTCCATGTGCCCTTCCATACCAGCATGCGGAACAGGTCCGAACGGTTGGTGGGATGGAAGAGCAGGCTGAAGCGCTCTATCAACCCGGCCTGGGTGGATATGATGACCGCAATCAACACCGTCGTGACGGCGGCAAACCACACGGCAAACTTACGGAGAGACGGCTCTCTCAGAATTACGATAGTCAACGCCAGTATCACAGCCGCTATGAAAGCGAGCAGACCGCCTCTGGACCCGGTCATGGCCAGGGCTACAGGCACAGGAATGAAGAATAAGAGATATCTCACTCGGGGACTTACCCGTCGTAGAAGTATATAGGCCAGTACGGCCGTAGATCCGATCAGCAATGCCCAGACGGCACAGTCATTGTAATCCATGCTCTGTATCCATACCAGGTAGACGACAAAAAAGCCGAGCATCGGATAGAAAAGGCCCGTATCCGATTCGGAATCGCGTGTGGAAAACGCCAGGCCGGGCAAGGCCAGCACCGACAGCGCCAGATAGCCGGCAAAGGCGTTATAATTATAGAATGTGGCATAGAGCCCGCTTGTCATTCCTACGCTAGATGCAAACAAAGCAGCGTAAACCGAGAGAAAAGAGGCTGAATAGCCGACGGCTTCCAGCAACTGCCGCCGGGCCGATTTATCGGCAGACAACATGGCGGCAACCTGAAATGCCGCCATGCCGGCCAGAAGGAGATGGATGGCCTGCCGGCTCTGGAAGAGGTTTGCCGACAGAAACGATGCAGCCAGATAAGTAACTACCAGTAAAAGAGACGGTACTCCCTGGTAAACGAAAAAGCTCTTCCGCTTCAAAGCGTAATAAACATAGATGCCGGTAAAGAGTCCTGCAAAGAGAGTGACGGGAACAGCGGATGTCACGCCGGGGAAATACGGCTTGCCGGCATAGAACGGCAGAAGAAAGAGCACTACAGGGAAAACATACAGGCTTTTAAGTCTAGCCGTTAGTGATTTTGTCAACTGCATCGGCCGGCATCTCCCTGTTCCCGATTCTATCCGACATACCCTGACACATCAGATAACCGAGCAGCAAAAGGGCAACGCGCACAGCCAGAAACAATCCGGTCACCGGCGCAAAGAACGGAGCAGGCCAGGCGCCTCGCAGATGCTTCTGCGCGTATTTCCACATGCTGACGTGATGGACGAAGATCATTTTGGGAGCTATCTGGCTACTGCTGGCACCTCTGTGGTGAACAACCATCAGATGCGGCAGATAGTATATACGCCAGGAGGTCTTTGCCAGTCTGAAACACCAGTCCATATCCTCGCAATACATAAAAAAGCGTTCATCCAGCAAACCTATCAAGGCTATGGCCTCACGGCGCATAACCAGACAGGCACCGGATATCCACTCCACCGTTCGGATATGGTCATGATCCCAGTCCATCATAAGATATTTGCGGTTGTAATGATTGTTGGGCATTACCCTGGAAACCCCGGGCAGACTCATAAAGACATCCGATAAATGCGGAAAACGGCGTGCCGAATACTGCAGCCGGTTATCGCTCTCCAACAGCTTACAGCCGCAAGCACCGGCATCGGGAGTAGCGTCCATGAAAGCCGTCACGTCTCTTAAAACGCCGTTCTCCACGATCGAATCAGGATTCAGCAACATGACAAAGCGTCCCGTGGACGCCAGTATCCCCTGATTGCTTGCACCGGCAAAGCCTTTATTCTCGTTGTTGGCGATAATTCTTACTGCAGGAAAACGCTTCCTGACAATATCGACGGAATCGTCGGAAGAAGCGTTGTCGACCAGAATTATTTCAAATAAAAAACCTTCATCGTTCTGAGCAGCCAGGCTGCTAATGCAATCCGTCAACTCCGAGGACGAGTTCCAGCTTACGATTACAACAGATAAATCCATGCAAAAATTTTAACACAATCGTAATAGCGCGTAAAGGCTGAAGAATATTGACGGCAGGATGCACTACGGCGGGCCGACCGCTCGGCCGCCCCGCCGTCCACGGGTCTATTCGCTGCTTTTTTTAGCGGCTTCGCAAACCGAATAGTGATCGGGATCATCAAAAAACAGGTTCATGCATTCCAATGAACAGAAATAATACGTCACTCCGTCATATTCGGAAAAATTCTCCGCCTCACTCTTATTGACATAAAGCCCGCAAACAGGATCCTTTATCTCCTTGCCGTACTCTCTCTCTTCCATGGCGCTCCCTCCTTGAATTCTCACTTAATATTACCCACTTGGCAGAAGGGGCAAACATGCGAGCGGGATTGTTGCAAATAAATGTCCGTAGTGTATAATACAACGCATATAGAGATGTCGCCGGCACTGGAGGGAGAATTATGCAGGAGATTATGCTGATAGAACTCTCCGAGGATATTGAAAAAGAGATCGAAATGCTCGAAGATCTCAACGATGCCCTCAGAAGCGATCTTCTTATGAGGCTTCTCGATTGGTGGCAGATGAATCAGATCAGCAAAGACGAAGGCGTATCGGACGGGCCTTGTCTGGATGCTTCCGAAGTTGATGATATCAACTCTCTGATATCGCGCACTTACAGCTTATCACTGATCGTTGAAGAATTAAGAAAAAGCATTCTCTAGACAGGTTCGGGATAGATGATAATTATTCAAAAGGGCGGCTGAAAACAACTCGGCCGCCCTTTTCCATGCCGTCACTCGGTCGCTATAGCTTCATGCCCTTGACACCGGCGCCTCGGTCGGGCTCATAGATGCCGCCCAGGCCGCAAGCACAGCCGACGCTATGCCGATTAATATATTGTTCCAGAAAGGAACCGCCTGACCGCTGAACCCAAGAATGAACGGCGAGAATATCAGCCAGATACCGAGTATGAAGCAGAACCACTTGGGAGCGGAGGAAGCTACTCGCGCAGAAGCCAACCAACCGGCTACCACGGCCAACATGAT
>JAQVUQ010000122.1 GCA_028699365.1 bacterium
CCGGTTGCTTATTACCATAAGAGATTTTAAAACTTACGAAGCCGTTGTCATAGAGAAAAGATGAAACGAACAGAGGTGAAATTTATGTTGCGTATAAGTGCGTTTGCCGGGCTGATTCTGGGTACGATGGTAGTTTGTGGGATCGCTTCTTCCTTTGCTGCGGAGATTCCGGGCTGGCCCAAATTAGATAAGGCTGGCCCTGTCGGCCTGACCACAACGGGCAAACAGGTGCAGGCAAGGGCTTTCGGGGATGTCGACGGCAACGGCAAGGCAGATTGTGTGGTTGCCAAGGGAACCGGTGTAGCCGTTTTTGCCAGGAACGACGATGGCACTTGGACAGAAACGGCGGAGATGGTTCATCCTACCGGCACTGCCAAAGTATCCGCCATAGCGATAGCCGATTCTGATGGGGATGGCAAACAGGAAATCTTTTTCGGCACGACACAGGGAAACGGTAATGAGTGTCGAGTCTATATATTCGAGTATAAGGAGTCGAAGGCGTTTGTTTCGGTGGGCGTTCTGGGGCCTTACGCCAACAAGTCCGCCGTCAAATATCTCAAAGCCGTCGATATCGATCTGGATGGAAAACCGGAGATCGTGGTAATGCACGCTTACGGCCGCGAGAGTTATGTACGGCTTTATGCTTCCAGGGAAAACGATAAATGGACGGAAGTCTGGAAGGATAAAATTACTGAGGAAGGTGATACGTGGTATCGCTATCCCAATACGGTAGCTGTGGCGGATCTGGATAAGGATAAGAAGCCGGAGATTTATATGGCAGTGGAGGCCTATGATCGGAACGCAAAGAAATGTCATGGCTGGCTTTATGCTTACAAAATGAAAGGTGAACCGGACCGGTACCAGTATGAAAAGATCTGGAGCAGTGATGATCTGGGAGCTTATGTTACTGATGTCAGATTGGTGCAGGATAAACAGGGCGACAAGAAATGTGTAGCCGCTCAGGTTAATATACCTGCCCCACCATCTCCGGTATGCTGGGCCTTGTTCGGTTTGTCTGAAAAAGAATCATACTCTCTGCTGAGTGTAAAAACGGTTAAGGATTTCCACGATTCATACGAGGCGTGTGAAGAGGTAACAGTGCGGTCAAAACCCGAACTGAAGAGGTGAGAAAAATCCTGATTATACGGAGATCGCCTGAATGATGAAAGGAAAAACAATTGGAGAGACTGGAAGAACAAACGATTGCTAGATTTATGAAAACCCTGTTTTTCAACATGCAGGCGAAGGGCCGCATTTCTGTCCGTTGTCTTGTCCTTTTCATGAGTAGACTAGCCCGAGCGTAGTATGTCCGAATGCTGAACGTATCTGCCGGGAGGCCTGCTGGATACCGCAGTCCGTCCTTCTGTCCGCAGAGGAGGATATTGCTGATATAGTCGAAGCTATTGCTAAGATAGCTGCACACAGAGAGGAACTGGAACATGCCTGAATTGCGGGTAGGCTATGGAGAGAGAATAATTACTCCGCCCTTAGGTGTCGAGCTGGTCGGATATGGGTACTATCTTAAGCGTACAGCGAAAACGGTATTGGATGATCTCAAGGCAAGGGTCCTTTTAGTAAAGCTGGGAAACGAAAGTATAATACTGATAAGCTGCGATCTGTTGAGTATGTCGGTGGATTACGCTGATTTAATACGCCGCAGAATCGCTTCCCGGCAATGTATAGCTATGGAGAACATCCTGCTTGCCTGCACACATACTCATAGTGGCCCTGCGGTCCAGAATTTGCCGGCCTTGGGAGAGATAGATGCAGATTATATCAATAGCTTACCTGAAGCTATTGCAGAAGCCGTCGAGTATGCCGAGGACGATTTGTCTGCAGCAGATTTGTCCTGCTGTGTAAGAGAAGTGGAACCGATAGGATTCAACAGACGAAATATGAGTTCTCAACCTGTTGATTCCGTATTGAGAGGACTGTTTTTTAAGCGTCGCTATGATAAAGTATACCTCCTGAACTATGCTTGTCATCCGGTCGTGCTGGGTCCGGTGAATAGTATATCTTCTGATTGGCCGGGTGCTCTGATATCTGCTTTGGAGAACAAGGGCCATAAAGGGATATTTTTTCAAGGGTTTTGTGGGGATATTGATCCTGTCTGCAATCTCCAGCAATGGGGCAGCGGTAATAAAGAGACTATGGATGATTATGGGCGGTCTCTTTGTCATGATGTGCTGGAGCTTGAGAAGGATGCCGCTTTATTGGCAGTGACAAAGCTAAAGGCTTTGGAAAGGCGCCTGACTCTTCGATTATCTATACCTGCCAAACCGATACTGGAGCAGGATATACGGTTTTGGATGCAAAGATCCACAGGGTTGGCGGATAAGAGATTTATCACGGAATGGGCTGGATGCGCCGAAGATAATTACGACAGGTTGAAGAATAGACCCTATTTATCCGATGTGCCGATCCAAGCCTTCTTCATAGGACCGATAAAAATGTTATGTCTTCCAGGCGAAGCCTTTTGTAGTTATGGGTTGCAATTAAGGAAAGAGGCAATGTTTACCGTCGGTTATGCCAACGGTAATATAGGCTACCTGCCTACACATGATGCTTATGCAGATGTAGGTGATTATGCCTGTTACGGCTCCCCGAAGTTTCTAAATCTTTTTCCCTATACTGAAGAGATAGAAAAAGCTCTGATCGGAGCAAGCCTGGCCGTTTTATCCGAATAAAAGTAGTTTTTATTAGCAGCATATAATTAAGACATCAGACCTTTAACGGTCTTTAAAGGGAGATAGGAAATTGGGAACTTACAAAGCAAAACATGAGGGTGTCAGATGGCGTATTATTTACGGTAATGCGCAGGGGGTGGAAGGCTTCGCTCTAACGGAACTACAGCGGATGGCACAGGACTTTCTGCCTTATGTTGTTACCGTTATTGAGGCTAGGCAGGAAGCTGGTTGTGAAGGATGGCATACGATCCTTCTGGGTACCGTCTCGAACAATGCCGGCATTGCCGATTTAGCCAAGCAGGGGCTTATATCTATACCGGATAGGCCACAGGGCTTTAGTGTATCTTGCCTGCCCTCTTCATCCTGTAAGAATGGACGCATAGTGGTTATTGCCGGGAACGATGCCGCCGGAGTGCTCTACGGTGTAGAGGATTTCAATGCCAGGGTGCTGGCTGCCAGAGTCATGCCCGATAACCCTGCTAGGAAGCGCCATTCCCTTGATGAAATGGATTGTTTTACCTTTGAAGGATACCCCACTGTTGCTAACAGAGGTATCTGGACGTGGGGATATGTGCTATATGATTGCCGGCGTTTTATAGACAATATGGCCCGTTTAAAGATGAATATGCTGATTGTCTGGAATGATTGTCCTCCGCTTAACATAAAAGACATCATAAATTATGCGCATACTCGAGGAGTGAAGATTATTCTGGGTTTCCATTGGGGCTGGGGCCTTGAGAACATAGATATTACCAGCCCCGAAGACAGGCGAACGCTGCGGGAGGAGGTGTTAGCCAATTACAACGCCAATTACCGCCATCTGGGTATGGACGGTATATACTTCCAGACACTGACGGAGCATAACGATCTCTTTATCAACGGGTGCTCCGTAGCTGCAGCGGTCTGTGATCTGGTCAATGAGATTTCCGCGGAGCTTTTCCGGGAAGAGCCGGATCTTTATATTCAGTTTGGCCTGCACGCCATGTCTATTATGGATAATTATCCCGACCTGAAAGGGTTGGATAAGCGAGTGGTCATTGTCTGGGAGGATGCCGGAATTATACCTTATTCCTATAACCCTGTTGCCGACGAAGCGGAGACCGGAATGGATCGGCCGGCGTATCTGGACAATGTTCAGGCTACCTTGGAATATTCCCGGAAGATAGCTTCTTTTAGGGCAGAAAAAGAGTTTGCCATGGTTGCCAAGGGGTTTATATGCCTTCGCTGGCTGGAAGAGTTTGAGCACCATGGTCCTTTTATCATGGGTGAAAGATCGTCGGAATTCATTCGGCACCGCCTGGAAGAGCGTCAGCCTCGCTGGGACAGAGTGAATGAGTTATGGATCAAGAATTTCCCCATAGCCGCTTCTTTTTATAGGGAAATATTGCAAGCCTCTCCCGCAGGAATGACAGTGGTCGGATTGGTAGAGGACGGTATGTTCGAGGAAGCCATACAGATTAGTACGGCTCTATTCGCGGAAACACTCTGGAACCCTTACCAGAGCGATGTGGAATTATTGCAGCGGGCTATGAGTCCCTACTATAGAAGGCATTTCTAGGTAAAATACGGTGAGGATGGTCTAAGGAGATGGTGGAGATGGTAATGAATACTGATGAGGTATTATTCTATTTGGCCATATATGGTGGATCACCAGTCAGAACAAAGCCCTGGCCGGGGCGGTCGCTGTTGGGAGCAGAAGAACGCTCAGCCGTAAACGCCCTCTTCGATGAGGCTTTAAGTACAGGCAATGCCTTTGGCTATAACGGGCCGGAGGAAGAAGCCTACTGCCGCGAATTTGCAGAATACATGGGCGGCGGCTATGCCGATGCCGTCAACTCCGGCACTACGGCCGTATATACGGCTCTGCGTGCTCTTAATCCCGAAGCCTTTACAGAGGTCATAGTCAGCTCTATCACTGATCCGGGCGGCATGATGCCCATAGTACTGTGCAACTGCATCCCCGTCATAGCCGATACCGCCCCCGGCAGCTACAACGTGGGGCCAAAGCAGATAGAGGAACTGATATCTCCCCTTACCAGTGCCATCCTGATAGCCCATATCGGTGGTGAGCCGGTGGATATGGAAGGGATTATGGCTGTAGCCCGCCGGCACCGCATACCGGTGCTGGAAGACTGCGCTCAGGCGCACGGAGCCGTGTTGAAGGGAAAAAAGGTGGGCACCTTCGGAGATATAGCCGCTTTCTCGACGATGTTCGGCAAACACCACTGCACCGGAGGTCAGGGCGGGGTAGTCTATACCAGAGACGCGAAGCTCTATCAGAGGATAAGATGGTGCTCTGACAGAGGCAAGCCCTTAGGCCTGCCGGATGGAAGCACTAACTGTACCGCCGCTCTCAATCTTAATCTTAGCGATCTGTCGGCAGCCATAGGCAGAGTGCAGTTGCGAAAGCTGCCCGATATCATCAGACGCCGTCGGGATGTGGCTGCAGCCATTATCGAGGGCATAAAGGAACTGAAGCTGGTAGCGGTGCCCGATACCCTGTCGGGGGCAGAACCTAGCTACTGGTTCCTGCGGCTGAAGTTCCATGTGGAGGCCGCCGCCTGCAGCAAAGAGACATACTGTCAGGCGTTGGCGGAAGAGGGCATACCGGTAGTCGCCAGCTACCGTCATCTGCCGCATACTATGGAATGGTTCACCCAACGGCAGGTATTCGGCAGCAGTGGTCTTCCCTGGACCTCGCCCCTTTACCTGGGTAATCCGGACAGGGTCTTCACCTGCCTCAATGCCATAGCCGCCACGGATAAGCAATTCAATCTTCGTATTCACGAAGGCTGGGGAGAAGAGGAAATTGCCGATACATTAATGGCTCTTAAGAAACTGGATGAAGCCCTTAAAATATAAAGATAGTGAGCGAATAAATGAGCGTAAGGTAGTTGTTGTAGGCCTGGCTGCCAAAAGACCGGCAGGGAGGCAAACTGATGCGCAAAGGGACAAAACTTAAAAATATAAGGAGTGAAGTTTTTAATGTCATCTTTAGAATTTTCTGTATGCAGCATAGGCCTGAGACACAAGAGAGCAGATGAAGCGTTCAGGATCATAGCAGATAGCAGATTTAAGTATGCAGATGTCCTGACATATAGCCCCGATGCCCATCTATCAATAGATATGACCCCGTGCCGAAGGCAGGAGGTAGTGCAGTCTGCCGAAAAATACGGCGTAAGGATCTGTTCTTTAGCCGGAATAGGAGGCTGCAACTTCAGCAGCCAGGATGAGGGGTTAAGGGAAGAGGAGATAAAGAAGGTTAAGAGAGAGATAGACCTGGCTGCTGAAGTAGGAGCAACAGTAATCAGAGTATGTCCCGGAGAAGGAGAGGACTTAAAGGAGATCAGGGATAAGATCCTGCCGTGTCTGAATGAAGTAACTGTTTATGCGGAAAAGAGAAATATCCTGTTGGGGATGGAGAACCATGGAGGCAGCATAGCCTGCAAACCCGAGCAGGCAGTATCGGTATGCCGAGAGGTGGGTTCGCCGCATTTGGGAGTTATCTACGAGCCCGGGAATCTTTTTGGTGCCCTTGTGGATTACAAAAGAGGGTTTACAGAGCAGAAGGAACATATAGTCCATGTGCATCTGAAAGACGGCTATCCGCATTGTTTTGGAGAGGACGGCTTTACGCCGCAGAGATTGTCCTGCACTATTCTGGGAGAGGGAGGACTGGATATACCCTGGGTGCTGGAAAGTTTAAAAGAGATGGATTACCAGGGATATGTATCGGTGGAGTATGAGTCCTGGCATAAGGAGTACGGTCTGCCTGACGTGGAAGAGGGACTGCCTCGGTGTATGGATTACCTGGTTAAGTGGAGATAAAATAATGATCATAGATGCCCATAATCACCCCGACTGGCATGGCCATAATCTTGATAAGTTCCTGGCCAATATGGACAAATACGGTATAGACATCACTTGGCTGCTCTCATGGGAGTGCCCATTTAATGAATATAACCCTCGGTATAACCACTGCACATCTCATGCGGGAGAGGGCGGTCCCATTCCCTTTGCCAGGTGTCTATCTTACAAGGAGCGGACTCCCGAAAGGTTTATCCTGGGTTATGCCCCCGACCCTCGCCGACCGGAAGCCATAGACAAGCTCTCTGCCTACATAGAGATATATGGGGTGCAGGTCTGCGGAGAGTTGAAGCTGCGCATGACCTACGATAATCCCGATGCTCTGAGAATGTACAGGTTCTGTGGGGCGAAGGGCCTGCCGGTAACGGTCCACATAGACTATGAGTTTGACAGCGGGGTGAAATATCCCCGTCCCAACTACTGGTACGGCGGAGGCATAGAGGCATTTGAAAGAGCCCTGCAGGCCTGCCCGGAGACCGTCTTCCTAGGTCATGCCCCCGGCTTCTGGGCCCATATCTCCGGTGATGGAAATCATAATAAAGAGCCGTATCCTACCGGCAAGGTATTACTCGGAGGCAAGCTGATAGACATGCTGAGGCAGTACCCTAACCTCTACTGCGATATCTCGGCCGGCTCCGGCTGCAACGCCCTGAAGAGAGACCCTGAGTTTGCCTTGAAGTTTCTGATGGAGTTCCAGGACAGAATACTCTATGCCAGGGATTATTTTGACAATGCCCATCAGGAGTTCCTCAATAACCTAAGTTTGCCTCCGGGTGTACTTAGTAAAATTTATAGTGGCAACGCCTCGAAATTAGTATGTTAGCGCTGCTGCAGAAAAGAAGACGAAATACCATCCGGTAAGGAATAGAGCTATGGGAGTCACGAGCAGAATAGCTTAAAGAGCAGGCAGGTACCAATCAATGGGATTGAGCGCGATTTAACGAACAGGGATGGAGTTCTTGCTGTGTAAAGGGTTGTTTGTTAAGCCGATTGTGGGTGTGATAGTACTTTTAAAGACGATGAAGGAATTCAACGGACTGTACGAGGAAAGCGGGAGGTAAAGGAAGATGTCTGTGACGATCAAGTTGAAGCGATATGAAGGAAATCCTATTCTGAAACCGAAAAAAGACAGCGCCTGGGAAAATCTGAACGTTTCCAATGCCGGAGTTGCGCTCCATGACGGTGCTGTTCATCTGCTCTATCGGGCTGAAGGTGA
>JAQVUQ010000123.1 GCA_028699365.1 bacterium
AGTGGAAGTTTTCTTGACAGGGTCCCTGTATTTATGGGCAATAGCGAGATAAGTGCGACCGGTCTTCTTGTTGAGCATCGTTTTCAGGTACACTTGAAAGCCCTCCCTTGGCAGAAGTATTAGCGTTACACCCCCCTATTATATCATACTATTCCACATTATGCCACAGGAAAATGCAAAGATTTTCAGGAAAAATTACAAGAAAACCCTTGCTATGCAAGGGTTTCAGCGCCAGGCTCCTTTATCGTCCTGTCAAACTAGGGGTATTGACAGGCAGCGTAGCCAGTGTTAAATTATATACATGTATAATACAAATCAAAAAAAGTCATATCAAATGATTAAAGAGCATATTTTGGCTCTGGTAACCGATGGAGAGCTCAAAGGCGATGCTTTGCTGCCATCGGAGCATCAGCTTTGTCGCCAATTCAACCTGTCGCGTATGACGGTCAGAAGAGGGCTAAGTGAACTGGAGAAGGAAGGCTATATATACTCGGTAGCCGGTAAGGGCAGGTTCGTCCGTGATGACAGAATGGAAAGCAGAGCTAAATCCGTATCCAGATTATCTATCATGGTAGGTATGCATGATGATTTTCTAAGTTGCCTATACAGCTCTAACTTTTATTGTACGCAATTGCTGAACGGATTGCAAAATGCATTTGTACTTTATGATGTAAGAGGCCAATTTGCTGTAACACAAACGATGCTGCAAAATGACCTGATTAAGACAACGGACGGCATTATTCTGGTATCGCCGGGTGAAGGTGAAGCTGAGGTTGTCAGAAGCATTCAGAAGCTCGGGATACCGTTAGTGTTGATTAACCCGCATGTTACTATGGATGACGTCAGCTATATCAAGATAGAGAACTATCTGAGCTCAAAGATGCTGGTAAAGTATTTGATTGACTTGGGTCATAGGAAGATAGGATGTATTTCGTGTTCTCTTGATTACAATTATATAAGAGAGCGCAGGCAGGGCTACGCTGATGTTCTTAAGGAGAATGGGATAGAGGTGCGAACTGATTGGATTCTGGAGATTGAGGACCCCTTCCACGACCACAGTCGTGATGTATGGGAATGGTGGTTGCGGAATAGCGATTTGACGGCCCTCTTTATTTTAGGTGGAAATTTACAACGATACTCATTGAAGAACTTTATAATGCACGGTATCAATATTCCCGATGACTTATCGGTTGTAGCTTTCGACGAGCTTCCGCCCGAGGAAGGTTATCCGCGCCCCACACTGGTCCGGCAGCCGTTGGCAGCAATGGGCGAAAAGAGCGTTGAAGCTATGGTTAGCATTTTAAAAGGAAGTATGGCCAAGCCTGTTAGGCTGGAACTGGCGCCGGAGCTGATTATTGGTGAGACCTGCATTCCTCTGGTTCAAGATAACAAAGAGAGAGTAATGTGTACATAAATTAAGAATAAGTTAGTAAGCATAGAAGTCTGGCGAAGTAAAGATATTTATAACCTGTCTCAGGATAGATATAAACAAGTCTGGAGGGTGCAGTTCCTCTCGAATATTTGTAGTTATGGCAATAATAGCTATCTTAAGATAGGTTATCCTTGGTAGACCTGTTTCAACCTTTGTTGAAGCGATGCCTGATGCTATTTCAGGCACAGAATTCTAAGATGTAATGGGGGGTAGCATAACTATGAAGAGGATCAGAGTCGGCATAATCGGCCAGGGTAGAAGCGGTCGGGGTATTCACAATCATTCTTTCAGAAATGTAGTACCCGATAAGTATCAAGTAGTTGCGGTGGCTGATCCGCTAGAGGAGCGTTGCCGACTAGCCCGAGAGGAACTGAATTGTGCTGTCTATACTGATTACCGGGAGATGCTGCAGCGTGATGACCTGGACCTTATCGTTAATGCCTCCCCTAGCCATCTGCATGTGCCGATAACGGCTGAGGTGTTGGATGCCGGCTTTAATGTGTTAACAGAGAAGCCTCTGGCCCGCAAGGCGACCGATGTGGACATACTTGTTAAAAAGGCTGAGGCATCGGGCAAACTCTTTGCCGTCTACCAGCAATCCCGCTTTGCTCCTTATTTTCAGCAAGTATGTGAGGTCATAGATTCCGGTTTGTTAGGACGTATTGTTATGGTCAGGATGGCCTTTAACGGTTTCGCCCGGAGATGGGATTGGCAGACGCTGCGGGAAATGGATGGCGGGAATCTGCTCAATACCGGGGCGCACGCACTGGATCAGACGCTGCATTTTGTGGGACGCGATGCTATGCCGAGGATTTTTTGCCTGATGGATAGAACGGATAATACTTTAGGCAACGCAGAGGACCACGTCAAGCTGATTATGCATCAACATGGTAGACCATCTGTGGATCTGGAAATATCCTCCTGCTGCACTTATCCTCTTTACACCTACCAGGTATACGGTACCCGGGGCGGTCTTACCGGCAGTACGATGCACCTGGAATGGAAGTATTTCAAACCTGAAGAGGCACCACACCATGAACTGGCACGAGAACCTTTACCAGGGATGGCTTACTGCGGCGAGCAACTGACTTGGCACGAAGAGAGTTGGGACATGCCGGAAGCTGACCCCTTCCATATCATGACTGGAAAATTCTATAGCAACCTTTATGATGCTCTGGTAAACGGCGCCCCGCTGGAGGTTCCGCCGCAGCAGGTAAGACAACAGATAGCCGTGATTGAGGAGTGCCACCGCCAGAGCCCGCTCGATTGAGCTCTTCATAGTCGGGAGACAAAGTGTTGACAAGCAGGATAGACAGTGCTAATAGTCTGACTTTTACAGTAAAACGCATATCTGTCCAAGATAGCACATTGACAACTTAAACAAGGCAAAAAAGTGGCAGAAAGCCTCTTTCGGTGATATGTTGTAAGTGACCAAACAAACCCCCATACACCGAAAGAAGACCTCTGCCATGAAAAATTGTAGCTTGTTCGGGCAAATTCTTCAAATATTTCCGAGGCATAAGTTCTATAAGATAGTCGAAGAAACAAAAGCAGAATACAAAGCCAAAGGCTTTTCCAGTTGAGACCAGTTCGTAGCCATGCTCTTTTGCCAAATGGCCCAATACAAGAGTCTGCGGAAGATGGGTTTAGAGAGAATTGAGGGAATTTAGAAAGACGATGGAATTGAAAGTAGCTTGTATCAGAGCCGGAAAAGCCGGGACCGGTCACATAATGTTTACTTGGAGGTATAAATCATGATGTCGCCAAAGGAACGCTTGCTTGCGCCGCTTAAAGGGATGAGACCTGATCGTCCGGCTTGGGCGGCTGATCTTACTTATTGGTATAATGCGATGAAAAAAAGCGACTGTCTCAGCCCTAAATATGAAGGTAAAGAAGGGTTCAAACTCTTGCACCAGGAAATGGGGATTTGCTGTTATTACGGTTTATCTGGAACTACCTTCAAAGCGATTTTTGATGGAGTAGAAAACACTGTTCAAGAGGATAACGGCATACGGATAAGAAGATGGAAAACCCCAAAAGGAGAACTGACTGACAGATGGGAATATATAGAGCAGAGTTATTGCTGGGCTCACGTTGAATATGCCGTTAAGACCCCTGAACAACTGGCTGTATTAAAGGATATTTTCGAGCGGACGCACTATCGACCAGATTATCAGTCGTTTACTGAAGCAGCGGGGTTCTTAGGAGACAGTGGTGTGCCTATTTCCCCATTGCCTCGCAGCCCACTTCCGGCGTTGCTTGCCGACTGGTGCGGGGTTGTAAACACTATTTATTTGCTCATGGATAGTCCCGGCACGGTCAGGGAAATTCTTGATACTATCGGCACAGCCAATGAACAAGCCTTTGAATTCGTTGTAGAAAGCCCGGCAGAGTTATTTCATTTCTGCGACAATCTCGACAGTCTCAGCAGCACTTCTTATTTTACCGGATATATGGAGGAGTATTACACCCGGCGTCTTCAGCAGCTTCATGAACATGGAAAGTTCGCCGCCGTCCACCTTGACGGAGCGGTAAAAGGGCTGCTGCCGAAACTTGCCGCCTGTGGCTTTGACAGCGTAGAGGCAATTACACCCAAGCCGGTTGGGGATGTCGATGTAGAGGAGTGCAAAAAATTAGTCGGAAATGGAAAGACCGTTTTATGGGGAGGTATTCCGGGGGCAATGTTCTGTCAGCCGTGGCGGGAAGAGGATATCAGAGCCCACACCGAAAAAGTATTGGAAGAATGGGATGGGGACGGCAGGCTGATTATCGGCAGTGCCGATCAAATACCCCCGGACGGTAATATAAGTCTTTGTAAAGTTATCGCTGAAATAATTGAAGGGGAATAGGTGTAAGCAAAATGAGAATAGCGCTGATCGGATGCGGCAACAACGGGTTTAGTTATGTGCCAAGCTCGCCAGCCGGGACTGACGAAGCAGTTCAAGTTTAAGAACAAGTTGCTCTCTCTTGAAGAAGTCTTCTTCGTCAGCTGACAAAAGAGCAGCGCCATTTACAGTTGTAGAGGAGAAGAGCATTTCAAAAGACGGTATCAGGATCATGACCGACCAGATCATCCAAATGGAAGGTTACAAAACCGGAGAACGCTACCTGGACAGCTTAAGGCGTGTCATCCTCCTGGATGAAGAAGGCAAGACAGTGGTCTTTATCACCAGTAATTTCGATACTCTCTCCGGAGATAATAGCCGCTATCTGCAAAGACCGCTGGCAGATAGAGCTGTTCTTCAAGGTGATAAAGCAGAACCAGAAGGTCAAGACCTTTGTCGGCACCAGTAGGAACGCTTTGCTCGCCCAGATTTGGATAGCATAGGCAAATTAAGGGGGGGGTGATTTCGAGATTGCTCAGTTTTTAAAGTTCAAAGCCGCATAAAACCTGTACAAAACAAGGGTCGATTTTAAATCCGCTGTCTATTTTGGACAGCAATGTCTTTGACCGATTCATTCCCCTGTGCTAAAAACGATGCTCTTCTAGGCGGGAGACAAAGTATTGACAAGCAGGATAGACAGTGCTAATATACATGTATAATACAACATAGGGATTTACCTAACAATAGAGCATGCGTTATGATCTTGCAGTAGGTTAAGAGCATAATCGAATTTGAACAAAGCAAAAAGCTGTAATCCATGGCTGGAGATAATAAGGAAGGAGGTGTTTAAACAAAAATGTAGGGTCGTTTATAAAAGAAGTAGTATTTATATAGTATGGTGTTTCTACAGTAGAAGCGTTATTATAAGAAAAGGATGTGTAGGTAATGAAAGCCAAAGTTAATAAGCATAGGGGTTTCACACTTATAGAACTACTGGTCGTTATCGCTATTATAGCGATTCTCGCCGCTATTCTTTTCCCTGTTTTCGGCAAGGCTCGTGAAAATGCTCGTAAAGCCACATGTCAAAGTAACCTCAAGCAGCTTGGACTGGCTTTACAAATGTATTGTCAGGATTGGGAAGATTGCCTCCCCAGCTCTCCTGATGGGGCTTGGTCTTATAATGGCGCTGCGCCTTACAGCATTTATGGTGATTATTCAGCCACGTGGTGGACAACGCAGCTTCGTACATATACTAATAGTAGAACTATTTTTCATTGTCCATCAGCTAATCCATCAACTGCAAGTGCGCCTAGTATTTATGGTGACATCAGCTACGCTTATAACGGTACCCTGGCCTATACATCTGCTCCTTCCGATATGCAGCCGTACGGGGTGAAAGCTCTCTCCAGTGCCGCCAAGCCTTCTGAAACTGTAGCTATATCCGAGTATTATTACCGTGAGTACCGTGCCTGGCTTAGGCCGACTCGGTCAGGTCAATACTGGTCGTCAATGGGACGTGTTCACAATGGTGGCATCGGCGGCAACTTGTTAATGCTTGACGGTTCGGTATCATACAAGCGCAATGCCGATACCGCGGTAGATTTGTTTAAGTATGATAAGTCGGCTACTTTCCCTGCCTCCTAGGCCATTGTATAAAAGCTTTGCTGATTAATTTTTGGAGGGGATGAACTTATCGTTTCATTCCCTCCATGTGGTGTAGCAAAATATGCAATATGGATCACAGCAAATTTTATATAAACACTTTTGCAAGGAACTCAGTTGAAAAAGAGACGGAAATTTTGTTCTCTGAACTAGTAGCAAGCTGGTCAAGAGAGTTGATTTCTGAAACTTCAAGGAGGAGAATATGCAAGAGAGAGCTGGTTTGGTAATAGCCCTGTTGATATGTGTGCTGACTTTGATGCTTGGTAGCAGAGCGGTTGCGGATGTGACAACGGACAGCATGATTTCCTGGTGGCGATTTGATGAAACTTCGGGTTCAAGCGCCTACGATGACTCTACGTATGGGCATGGCAATACCGGCACAATCAATTATGCTACACACACAACAAGCGGCATGACTAATAGTGCATTAGCCTTTACCACGGGTACTAATGTGAACTATGTTAATGTGGGGAAGCAAACGAGCTTAAATGGATTGACGACATCAGCGACTGTTGAGGTCTGGATTTACCCCACCGCAACAGGGATTTCCGGGATCTTTGACAGGAGTACCGGCGGAAGTGGTAATAGCGGGCCTTTTCATATGTGGTTTTTAAGCACCGGTCAAGTTGTATTCAGAATAGCCAACGGCACTGCCAATATATCAAAAGCAAGCCGTGTTCTATCGTTGAACACCTGGCACCACATCGTGGGAACCTTTGATAGCCAATATGTCAGATTATACGTAGATGGTATTGAAGACGGTCCGGCTACTAAACGAGGGACATTCAATCCTGTTGATCGTTCTACTTATAACTGGCTTATCGGCAATCTCTCCGTCACTAATACAACAACGGCCTTTTGCGGCAAAATAGATGAGGTCCGTCTGTATAACCGGGCTCTGAGCGCTGCCGAGGTTCAGCAAAATTATATGGCGACAGTCAATCTGGTTTACAGGTGGCGGTTTGATGAGGCTTCGGGCACAGCCGCTTATGATGATCCTACTTGCGGATACGGCAATACCGGTACAATTACCAATGCCCAGTATACTACGACTACGGGTAGCATGGTGAATACCGCTTTGTCCTTTACCACAAGCACCTACAATTGTGTAAATGTAGGACATTCAGCAAGCTTGAGCGGTTTGACTGCGGCAACGACGGTTTCTGCCTGGATTTATCCCACTGCTGCCAGTCTCGGCGGTATATTTGACAAGAGCTCCGGCGGTAGCGGTAACATAGGGCCATATCAAATGTGGTTCCTGAATACCAGGCAGGTGGTATTCAGGATAGCCAATGGCTCTACTAACAGATCAAAAGTGAGCCGGGCTTTAACATTAAATGCCTGGCATCATGTTGTGGGGACATTTGATGGTCAATATGTAAGACTGTATGTCGATGGCTTTGAGGACGGTTCCCCGACAACAAACAATATCACGCCTGCTGATTCTTATCCCCTGCGGGATTGGCTTATCGGGAATCTTTCCACCAGCAATAGTAATACTGCTTTTTCAGGAACAATAGATGAGCTTCGTGTCTATGGCAGGGCTCTGGCTGCTGCCGAGGTGCGTCGGGATTACAATCTGGGCGCGTTTAGGGAACATGCAGAATATATTGGGATCGCCGGAGTTTTCAACCCGTTGGTGGTAGGCCCGGGGCCTTCCGGATCTGAGCGGATATATGCGGTCCATTGCTTTGATGAGTCGCCTGCCGTTCTGGCGATCAACCCAACTACCGGTGATTGCGATCAGTTTGCTTTGCCGCAACCTCCTGCGGGCGTTTCCGCCTGGACCAACGTTATTCTGTCGCTGGGAGCAGATGGTCAGGTTTA
>JAQVUQ010000124.1 GCA_028699365.1 bacterium
TAATCATCAGCCACCAGTCAGGCATGAAGGATGATACTGGTGACTGGAGGGAGGAATATCCGTTATCGGAAATGATAGGCTCAGATTACGATAAGACATTGGACAGTTCGACTGAATGGACGACTACGGATGATTGTAAGCTGGATATAAAAGGCTGTCGCCATACCGGAGCGCCGGTCGTTCATTTTGTGCCGGATCATGATACGGCAATCTGGATGGAGTTAAAGGGTGATTCCCGGCCGGCAGTATTCTACCATAAGTTTGGCAAGGGCTCGGTAATAACTTTTGCCGGGAAACCGGGAAGATTAGTATGCGTGAATCGGCATGAGCGTTTTGAGATGGATGGAAAAACATTTGCCAGAATAGATTTCGATCAGGATCAGGATATAATGGCTTTGATGGAAAAATCCGTGAGGTTTCTGCTGCAACCGGGAGCACAGCTTGAGACGGAAGGTGTGCCCAGAGGCTTTGTTATCGGTTTGTTCGGCCATGGCGGGCGTACGGTTCTGCATGTGGTGAACGCTGCGGGGGTGCTCGGCGATAGCGGCAGGGAAATACCTGTACATGCTCCTCTTGGATTTCCCGGAGCGGATAGCTTGCCTGGAGGAGCAAAGGTTATGACGCTGAAGGTTAACAGAGAAAGCAGTGAAGCGGTTCTGCGTTCACCGGAATTCAGTGATGAGAAAGAACTGGTTTGTCGTAGGGAAGGGACATATACGGTTATAGAGTTGCCGGCTGATCTCGTTAATTGCTACAGTGCGATAGAGCTGAAGTAGAGAATAAGGGGCTAACTGAAGGAGTTTGTTTATGGCTGACTTGCTGGCCGGCTATGGGGAATGTATACTTACCCCGCCAACCGGTATTGAACTGACAGGTTACGGTTACTATCTTGACCGCCGGGCTGAGGCGGTGCTCGATGAGCTTAAGGTGCGGGCGCTTTGCTTGAGAACGGAGTTAAGTGAGGTTGTTCTGGTAAGCTGCGATCTTTTAGGCTTTACGGTAGAGTTCTCCGATACCGTAAGGAGTGCAGTGGCTGCAGAGCTGAATATAGCATTTGCCAACATTCTTCTGGCCTGTACGCATATTCACTCCGGGCCGGCTCTGCAGTCACTGCGCGGTTTGGGTAATGTAGAGGCAGGCTATCCGGAAAAGGTAACCGTTGCGATTAAAGAAGCGATCAAGATGGCTGTTGCCGATCTGCAAAAGGCTGAGTTTTCTTATCGGCTGGAGGCAGTAGAGCCGATAGGTTTTAACAGACGCAACAAGAATTTCGAACCGATCGACCAGACTTTAAAAACAGCCGTTTTTAAGCGGAATGGAGAACGGATATATCTGTTGAGCTATGCGTGCCATCCGGTAGTTCTTGGGACGACGAAGAAAATCTCGGCCGATTGGCCGGGTGCCTTGATCAGAGAAATAGAAGAGGGCGGAGACCGGGGCATATTCTTTCAAGGGTTCTGTGGGGACATAGATCCGGTAAGCAATAAGAACCGCTGGGGCAAAGGCACGCAGGATGATTTGAAGCTTTACGGGCATTTGCTCTACAGCAGGGTGCGCGTTGCGGAAAGGTATGCGCAAGCTTCGCAAAAAGTATCTTTGAATGCAGTGGAAAAGAGAGTGAGTTTGCCGCTTACGGTTGTCGGCCGCGGAGGGATTGAACAGGAAAAGCAGTCCTGGTTGAAAAAGCACGAAGGTGATTCGTCAAGGGAGAGGTTCATAGAGGAGTGGGCGCAGGAGGCTGTCAAGAAGTGTGGGGAACCCGGCAAAAACCGGTATCTTCATAATGTCCCGATCCAAGCCATCTCTATCGGAGACCTGCAGGTTCTGGGGATTCCCGGTGAGGTATTTTGCCGGTACGGCTTACGTTTGCAGGAAAGAAGGCCTTCGCTGTTTACCTTCGGTTATACCGGAGGTAACATCGGTTATTTGCCGACCAGCGAGGCGTACCAGACAGCCGATGATTACGCCTGCTACGGCGCACCCAAGTGCTACCGTCTCTTTCCCTTTTCCCGGGACGTGGAAGACACGGTTCTTAAGAAATGTAATGAAGTATTAACAGATTTGGAGCTTCTGGGTTGAAAGGTAGTCCGGTTAACGTTAAGTCTCATCATGAGGTGATTTTCGAAGGTCCGGTGGAATTGCCGGTTAAAGCTGTCTGGACGCGGTCAAGATACCCGGAGCAGCAGTTAGCCTATCATGAGGAGTATGAATATCATCTGATCAAAAGAGGTTGCGGCTCCTACTTTATCGTGGACAGGGATTACGAATACCGGAGGAACACGCTGATAATCATCAGGCCCAATGAGGTCCATCGCTGCAGGCCTGCACCGGACGCTTATCTGGAAAAAGCTTCTTTATTTTTTTCGGCTTCGCTCGTTGAGAACAGGAAACCGGATATCTACGTCAATGACAACGATATTTGTCATGTAATCACTCTGGCAGAGCAGGAAGCCACTATGGTGGAGGTTATAATCAATACCATATACAACGCCGGATAGCGGAAGCCAAACGGTTGCTCAAGGAAAACAGCGGTCTGACGGTGGATAGCATATCTCAGAGAGTCGGCTTTGAGGATTTTACCGTTTTTAACCGCAATTTCAAGTTAGTTACCGGTATGACGCCTTCGATGTATAGAAAACTGCAACTGCCGGCCGTGCAGGAGCCGGCGGATACCGGCCGCATCTAAGGGGCCGTCCATGAATAACATAACCGATTTCATTATGATCTAACTCTTTCTTGAAGGAACCTTATGTGAGGTATCCGAGGTTCGTCTGCCGGCAAACGACATAAAAACCGGAAATTATTACCCAATGCCGGGAATTTCCATTAAACAGCAATAATATAAGGCATATAATTAGCATATGAAAGAGGGGGAAGATGAAAATATTATTTGGTTTGATAATACTATTGCTGGCGGCAAACTGCTCTCTTAAGGGCGAGTGTGCCGGTGAGATGCAGGTCGGAATATACAATGGCGATAGGCGAGTCGCAGCCGTAGAAGATATGGCTGCTGCCTTGAGAGCGCAGGGCATGGCTGTCGAATACGTCGATAAGAAAATTATCGAGGAAGGCAGCATATATAAGTATGACGTCCTCATCTTCAGCGGCGGCTGGAATGCAACGGGATGGGCGACTTATCCGTTGCGGCTGCGGCTGGCGGATTACGTGGACAAGGGACACGGTGTGTTGTTGACCGGGTTCCGGTGCGGTCCCATCAGGAACATGGCCCGTCCGGTCTTTCCGGAGGTGGGAGTTGCATACAACAAGGTAAATACCAACGGTGCGATGATAACGGATAAGGGACATGCAATTACCATGGAGGTGCCGGAGCGGTTTTATCATTCTTTCTGGGACCATCAGGTGCTGCGCCCCGGGTCTTCCGGCAGGGTATTGATGAAGGATACGGGGGGCGAGGCGCTGTTAGTTGCCGGTAAAGAAGGATCCGGCAGAGTTGTTTTGTGCGGATTCGATTTTTACAAGCCCGAAGGGGCGAACCACAGGCTTCTTATGAATTGTATCGGCTGGCTCGGGCAGGCCGGTTTGAGAGAGCACGATAAAAATATAAGAGAATCTGTGGAACTGAGGGTATTGAGACGGGAGAAGATATGGGATTATACCTATGCGGATAGAGGGTTTGACGCTAAGCATGGGATACTTGCAAATATAAAGTACGATTACGAAACCCCGCTGGATATTCTGGTATTCAAGCTGCGGGATTACGAACGATATGCAAAAACCGAATCCGAGAAGCGTCTGATCGTATGAACTCCACGGAGGAGACAGGAGAACTATCCAAGGCTCTGGGATTCTTCCAAAAGAACGAGGATTACTATGCCCAGGCAAAATCCGTTGCCGCCGTAGCCCTGCTGTGGTCGACGCGCAGCGGCGATTACTATGCAGTAGATCCGGCCGAGACCAGCGACTGGACTCTGGCTACGGAAAAAGGCGGCAAAGAGGGCAGGAACGTTTACCTGGCATCCTGGCGCGGCATGTACGATATACTGCTGCGGGCACATATCCCCTTCGACATAATCACCGACGAAGATCTGACGGTGGAGAGGCTGAAACGCTACAAGACAATAGTTATGGCCAATACCCCCGTCATGAGCGATGAGGAATGCGCCGCTTTGCGCCGCTATGTGTCTGAAGGCGGGGGGCTGGTCTGCTCTTATGAGACGTCTCTTTACGATGAATGGGGCGATAAAAGAAGCGACTTCGGGTTGAAAGAGGTTATCGGAGCCGGTGTAGCGGCGGGAAAAGATTTCGGCAATCTCTGGAAAGAGTATAATCACTTTACCCTGATAAAGACAGAGCACCCGATAGTGCAGGGTGTAAGGAAATCAATGCCCTCACCGACTTTTGTCCAGGCCATCAAGGCAGATAAGGAGGAGGAAGTGCTGGGCATAGTGGATATGACGAATGCCCCGGCAGAGGATAAGGGAATAAGGTATCCGGCCATTATAGCCCGTCAGTACGGGCGGGGCAGGGTAGTCTATACCGCCGGCTGTCTGGAAGAGCGTTACTGGACGGCCAATTTCTCTGAGATAAAGGAACTGATCAAAAACAGCGTTATCTGGACAGGCGGGGATTGTCTGCCGGTAGAGATCAAGGCGCCGGAGACGGTGGAAGTCACACTATCCCGGCAGGCGGATAAGAAGCGTTATATTCTCCACTTCATCAACTATACAGGGGAAATGGCCAGGCCGCTGAGCACGATAATACCGATAAGTGATATTCAGGTTGTGTTGAAGGGGCTGGACTTGCAAAGGATAAGAACGGCAAAGACGCTTGTGGGCAAGAGAGAACTGACGCTGAAAGTCATTGACGGCAAACCGTGCTTTTCCCTGCCGAAGCTGGACTGGTATGAGGCTGTTATCCTGGAATAATGACAGAATAATTGATCGGCTACCGCCGGAGTGGACCGGGATGGATTGGAAGGGGATTGCTGAGTGTTTAAGAAGACCGTTTTGTTGGTAATTTGTCTGGCGATTGTCATATTTTCCGGCAGTGTGGAAGCCATGGCAGCAGATAATAAGACAATGGTGAGCGATAAGTCGCTATCTTCGCAGAAAACGGCAGATGGAAGCGATGCATGGCTGAGAGCGCCTTTGCGTCTGGCACACTATTTTTGCACGGGCGGGGACCAGAGAGACGGCATATACGAAACGCTGCCGGATGAGAGGCTGGCCGAGAGGTTCGCGGAGGATATGGCTGCACTGAACGTCAATGCCATTCACTTTGACGGCAGAGGACAGTTGTTGAAGGATGTCTGCCGCCTGATGCACGAGCGGAACATCAAAGTCTTTGCTTACCACATGCCCTTTGTGGGAGAGGAGGCCAGGCAACTCTGGAAAGAGATGGCCGCTCACCCCGAATGGTGCATGGTAACGGCTAAGCAGGCCTTATCCGCCGAACCGGTGCGTCTTATTCCGCATAGGTGCTGCAACACCGGCTTCAGGGACTTCACTTACGCCATACTGAAGAAAACGGTGCAGGATTATGATGTCGACGGCGTATTTCTTGACGGGTATGCGATCCCGCCGGGGTATTGCTATTGTCAAAATTGCCGTGAGAAGTTCAGGCGGCAGTATGGGGAAGATATGCCCATGGAGGCGGATGAGACGTCTCCTGCATGGAAGAAGCTCAAGCAGTTTCGCTACGAGCAGGTGGCGGAGTTTATAAAAGGCTGCCGTGAGGCGGTAAAGGCAGGCAACCCCAAGGCTGTTTTCTATATGAACATGCAGGGGCTGAACAGGCTGGGGTGGTGTACGGCCAGAAACAACCTTATGTTGAGAGATCACGTGGATATAGTAGGCTCGGAGGCGTTTGAATACTACTATCCCGAGAGCTTGCAGAACCGTGCTCTATGGGCACAGGGTGCCACAGCCAAATTGAATACCGCCATAGCCGGAGAAAAACCGGCAGTGGTCTTTTGCACCCTGACCCCGCGCCCGTGGGGGAAGCGGGCCTTACCGGGAGCAACGCTGAAGAACATGACGGCACAGGTAATGGCCCATGGAGCCGGGATATGGTATGAATCCAGCTATTATACGCATATGAACTCCACGGAGGAGACAGGAGAACTATCGAAAGCTCTGGGATTCTTCCAGAAGAACGAGGATTATTACCGCCAGGCAAAATCCGTTGCCGCCGTAGCCCTGCTGTGGTCGACGCGCAGCGGCGATTACTACGCCGTAGATCCGGCCGAGACCAGCGACTGGACTCTGGCTACGGAAAAAGGCGGTAAAGAGGGCCGGAACGTTTACCTGGCATCCTGGCGCGGCATGTACGATATACTGCTGCGGGCACATATCCCCTTCGACATAATCACCGACGAAGATCTGACGGTGGAGAGGCTGAAACGCTATAAGACGATTGTTACGGCCAATGCACCTGTCTTGAGCGACGATCAATGTGAGGCTTTGCGCCGCTATGTGTCTGAAGGCGGGGGACTGGTCTGCTCTTATGAGACGTCGCTTTACGATGAATGGGGTAATAAAAGAAGCGACTTCGGGTTGAAAGAGGTTATCGGAGCCGGTGTAGCGGCCGGGAAGGATTTCGGCAATCTCTGGAAAGAGTATAATCACTTTACCCTGATAAAGACAGAGCACCCGATAGCTCAGGGTGTAAGGAAGTCGATGCCCTCACCGACTTTTGTCCAGGCGGTAAAGGCAGACAAGGAAGAGGAAGCACTGGGCATAGTGGATATGACTAACGCCCCGGCAAAGGATAAGGGAATAAGGTATCCGGCCATTATAGCTCGTCAGTACGGGCGGGGCAGGGTAGTCTATACCGCCGGCTCTCTGGAAGAGCGTTACTGGACGGTCAATTTTCCTGAGATCAAGGAGTTGATCAAAAACAGCGTTGTCTGGACAGGCGGGGATTGTCTGCCGGTAGAGATCAAGGCGCCGGAGACGGTGGAAGTCACACTATCACGGCAGGCGGATAAGAAGCGCTATATTCTCCACTTCATCAACTATACAGGGGAAATGGCCAGGCCGCTGAGTAGCATAATACCCGTAAACGATATTCAGGTTGTGTTGAAAGAACAGAGCTTACGGAAGATAAGAACGGCCAGGACGCTTGTTGGTAAGGTTGAACTCCCCTTGAAGGTTGTTGACGGCAAGCCGTGCTTTTCTCTGCCCAGGCTGGACTGGTATGAGGCTGTTATCCTGGAATGATGCATGAAGAATTGATCGGTTGCCGCCGGAGCGGGCCGGGACGGATTGAAAGGGGATATAAAATGCTTAAGAAGATCGTTCTATTGGTAATCTGTCTGTCGATTGCCTTATTTGCCGGCAGCATGGAAGCCATGGCGGCGGATAATAAGACAAAGGTCGGCCGGGCGGTTCTCGATGAACTGCTGCCGGTGCAGAACAGGTTGCGTGATCTGCTGGTGCTGCTCAATTCCGCCAGGCCGAATAAGGATATCGGCAACTTGAAAAAGGAAATATCTCAGAGTGTTGCAGATCTGGATGCGGCTATACCCATCCTGGACAAGAACTTTGATAAGACGGAAGCGGCAAAGATCAGACAGGATTATGCGGCTAAGGAAAAGATATGGCGGGAAAGAGTGGTGGCTCTTATAGGCAGAAGCGATTTGCCGCATGTTTCTTGTCCGACACTGACCACGGTGGAGAGAGTCGCTCTTTATGCGCATTACGTCGTATTATGCGAAGAGGATGATCCGTCCGCACGTGCCGAC
>JAQVUQ010000125.1 GCA_028699365.1 bacterium
CCTGAAGCCTTTGCACCGGGAGCTTTCCCTATATTTGCTGAAAAGGGATACGGTAGCCATCTTTTCGATGTGGATGGGCAGGAATATATCGATTATCTTATGGCCCTGGGACCGATAACTTTGGGATACTGTTATCCGTCGGTAGACCGGGCTGTTGTAGAGCAGTTACAAAAGGGCATGATCCTCAGCCTGCCCCATGCTCTTGAAGTGGAAGCGGCCCGGTTACTGCAACGCCTGATTCCTTGTGCGGAGATGGTGCGTTTCTTTAAAACGGGTGCGGAAGCTACGGCGGCCGCCGTCAGAGTGGCACGTGCCTTTACCGGCCGGGAGAAGATATTGTCTTGCGGGTATCACGGTTGGCATGATATCTGGTCTGCCGAACTTCCTACGCCTGGCAGTAACGGTATCCCGGAGAGCCAGCGTGGTGGTGTGATCACTTTTGCCTATAACGATTTCTTTTCCCCATCCTCTCTGGAAAATGTTTTGAAGCGGCATGCCGGTGAAACGGCAGCTATTATCATGACCGCCAATGACTATTGGGAGACGGAGACTGACGGCTATCTGGAATGGGTCAGACGTATGGCAGACGATTATGGCGTCTTACTGGTTTTTGATGAAATCGTCACCGGTTTTCGTATGGCTGCCGGCGGAGCGCAGGATTATTTTAAAGTAATTCCCGATATGGCCTGTTTCGCCAAGGGTATGGCCAACGGAATGCCGATCTCAGCTCTTGTCGGCAAGCGGAATGTTCTGTCCGGTATGAAGGATTTGCTTATCAGTACCACTTACGGCGGTGAGATACTGTCACTGGCAGCTTTAACGGCTACCTGTCGTGAATACCAGGAGAAACCGGTTATCGAGCATCTCTGGCAATACGGCACCAGATTGATGTTACAACTGAACAATCTGGCAGAGGAGAACGGCATCAAATGCAAATTTCTGGGATATTCGCCGATGACGGGCTTTAAATTCTTTTATGAGGATGAACGATTGAATATCGATCTGATGACCTTCTTTCTACAGGAAAATGCCAGGAGAGGTGTGTTGATAAGGCGTGGGGGGCCGATATATATATCCTACTCCCATAGTGAAGAAGACTTGGCAAAAACTCTTGCCGTGAATGCGGAAGTATTCTCTGAATTAGCTCAGGTACTGAAAGAAGGCAATTTATCAGAGCGGCTGATCATAAGGGATTGCATTTTGAACAGCGGTCCTGCCGGGATAAAGCGATGATTGTAGACGCCCATGTCCACCTTTATACCGCTGACTCGTGTTGTATGTTTGGAAATCATGAGCAGGAGGAACTGGTATTGCGTGCCCGGGAGAACGGAATTGACAGGATAGTGGTCTCTTCACTTGGCCAGGAAACGTATCTGCCTTATCCTTCTGTTGATGAAATATACGAGGCTAATAGCGATGTGCTGGCATTAATGAAAAGATTTCCTGAATACGTCTATGGTCTCGGCTACATTAACCCAAGAAATGCTAATTGGCGGGAGGAGTTGCTCAGGTGTATCGGTGAGGGTATGATCGGTATTAAGCTCTGGATTTCAGCCAGGGCTTCCGATCCATTGGTCTTTCCTGTGGTCGAAGAATGTATAAGCAGCAGAGTGATTGTTTTGCAGCATTCCTCTTTAAATAATAGGGGCAATTTGCAGGACGAATCAACCCCCTTTGATGTAGCCTGCCTGGGCAGACGATATTCAGAGGCTGATATCATAATGGCCCATGCCGGCGGCAACCAACAGGCCGGTCTGAAAGCAATAGCGGATTTGCCTAATGTTTATACGGATGTTTCCGGCGGTTATCCGGAGAGAGGGATTGTAGAGAAGGCGGTATCCTTACTGGGAGCGAAAAGGATTATATTCGGCAGTGACGCCCCGGGTAGAAGTTATGCGGTACAGTTGGCTAAAGTCAGTTCGTCCCAGATAGGGACAAGGGATAAGAAACTTATTCTAGGTGATAACTTTATGGAGCTTTTAAACGATGATCGATTTTGATCTATACGTTGGGAAATGGCCCTTTAACCCATTAATGGATTGTGAGCCGGCACAATTATGTGAACTGCTTAAGCGCAATGGCATACATAAAGGATTGGTGACACCTTTAAGCTGCCTGCAGGCATCGGATTGTCTGGAAGCGAACACGGCCTTTTTTGATCAGGTGAAGCCGTTTTCCGATTATTTACTTCCAGTCCTGGCCCTTAATCCTTTGTCAACTACCTGGGAAGAAGCTTGCAGCCGGTTTTGGAATAATTCTTATGGTATAAAGCTATTTCCCGGATGGCATGATTACTTTCTTGACGATCCAAAATTAACAGAGCTGTATCAGACAGCGGCGGATAGTAAGAAGCCGATTATTATATCTATGCGTTTTATCGATATGAGAAATTCTTCCATGTCCATATGCAAAGCAGTTGATATAGAACCGGAAGCCTTGATAAATCTGGCGGCTAATTATCCCGGCGTTAATTTTATCTTCTCATCTCCTTCACTGTGGGAAGCATATACGCTTCTGGCTGCAGGAAAAAGGAACATTTTTGTTACCATCTCCTCACTGGAGGGTGAGGGGGCATTGGAGAATCTTTGTGCTCTTGGATATGGAAAAAATATGCTTTGGGGCAGCAACTATCCCTTTTATTATATTGAGGCAACCCTGGCTAAAACAAGAAACAAAAAGCTTGATAAGCATACCAGGGAACTCATTGCCTTTGGCAATGCAAACAGGCTTTTCGGCATTTAGCAGGAAAGAGAAAGTATAAAAGATTGCTAAGAGGTGGTAAGCATGTCGAAGTTGGCTATATCAGGAGGATTACCTGTGCGTAGAGAGCCCTTTCCGTCCTGGCCGGTAACGGCGGTGACGGATAGAGAGAGGCTGCTGGAAGTATTCGATAGCGGCAAGTGGTGGTATGGCGAGAAGGTAAAGGAGTTTGAGGAGAAGTATGCTGCTTTTCATGATGCCCGATACGGTGTTACCTGTGCCAACGGCACCGTGGCTCTGGAGACGGCATTGCTGGCCTGCGGCATCGGAGCAGGCGATGAAGTCATCGTGCCTCCCTACACTTTTATGGCTACGGCCAGTGCGGTGCTGAAGGTCAATGCCGTTCCCGTCTTTGCCGATATAGAGCTGGATACCTGCAACCTGGACCCGGCGGATGTGGAAAAGAAGATCAGTTGTAAGACCAAAGCTGTTTTACCGGTGCATCTGGGAGGATTGCCGGTAGACATGGATGTTTTCAAGGCTCTGGCAAAGCAGCATAATCTGGTATTGGTAGAAGATGCCTGCCATAGCTGGGGCAGCAAGTGGAAGGGCAAAGGCACGGGAGCCATAGGCGATTGCGGCGTCTTCAGCTTTCAGATGAGCAAGAATATCACTGCTGGAGAGGGAGGTATACTTCTCACCGATAACGAAGACATAGCCGACAGAGCCAGAAGCTACACCAATTGCGGGCGCCTTAAAGGCGGAGCCTGGTATGAGCACTATCTCCTGGGCAGTAATCTACGGATGACGGAGTTGCAGGCAGCCATACTGTTAGGACAGTTGGAACGGCTGGAAGAGCAGACACTCAGGCGTGAGAGAAACGCAGCTTATCTGAGCGAACTGTTGAAAGACATGCCCGGCATCAGCCTGATGAGACAAGACCCAAGAGTGACTCGTCACAGCTACCACATGTATATCTTCCGCTTCCTGCCTGAGGAATGGTCTGGAGTCAGCCGGGACAGATTCCTGGAAGCCCTTAGATCTGAGGGCATACCCGGCAGTGCCGGTTATAACGTGCCACTGTACAAGAACCCTTTGTTCCAGCAAAAAGGAGAAGGTCCTAAGCACTGTCCCATATCCTGCCCATACTACGGATTGGAAGTGGATTACAGTCAGGTAGTATGTGCCAATGCCGAGACTATCAGTCGGGAAGGCTGCTGGCTACCGCATCCGGTTCTTCTGGCCGAAGAGCGGGATATGGAAGATATAGCTAAGGCTATCAGGAAGATATGGGAAGGACGGAGAGAACTGGCCGATGTCTGAAATGAGAGCAGGCTACGGAGAAGAGGTAATCACTCCATTGCTTAATCGGACGATAGAGAATATATTATAGAAGGAAAACGACATAGCGGTAAGATGGAATCTTGGGAATGTCGTTTTGTTTGATCTGAGGACGGTAATATGAGTTTCATACAATTCAAAGATTGCCGGGCAAGATGGGAAAATGATGTTGTTCGGATAGAAAATGACCGAATTTTACGCGTAATTGCCGTTAGCGACGGTCTTTGTCACACGGTAAACTTTCAGTATAAGGAAAAAGAGTGGACTTTACCGTCGGATGACGGTCATGACTTCTCTTATACCGCTTTGCTGGAGGATTACAATGGCTGTCCGGTAAAACTGCAATGCAAGGGCATTGAAGGCGAGATTATCTCCGGCAACCTGTATCAGCATGATTGCCTGAAGGTGACTATAGCTCTTTACGATGCGATCCAGGATCTGGAACTGAACCGGGAATACTTCATCTATCCCGGTATCGCCGCTATCGGCACCCGGGTGGTGATAAAAACCGCGGTATGTCCAAACGGCTATAATCTGATAGACAAGAATGCGCCTGAAATCGGCTTTTGCGATATGGAAAACGCGGTGGATATCTTACGGCTTAAGGACGAACAATATCGCATGCGGTGTGTCAAGTTCAGGGGCCGGACGGATTATACCAATGATCTGGTCAGTGAGAACGCTTTTGTTACCGGTAAAGATGCCGGCCGGCGGGTAATGCAGGGAAACCTTTTATTTGTTCAGGAGATAAACGGCGATGCCGGGTTGTTTATATTGCAGGAGGCACCTTCCAGTTCCGAAAGGAGACGGGAAGGGCAGGGAGATTTTATCCTGCAGGGAAATACGGTTAAAAGTTGCGGCTGGGGCATCCTGCCCGGTGAGTTCGATCAGGACCGTTTTGCCGGCTATCTGCATATAACAGGTTGCTTTTCCGGGAATATGGATCAGGGATATCTGGAATTACGGCGATATTTCGATGCCCGCTTTAAAATGGATATGGCGAAGAACACCATGATTATGGCCAATCCGTGGGGCGGCGGCGGCCTGCATTGGCAGGATAACGTGGGGGACGGATATATCGAAAGAGAATTGCAAGCCTGCCGGGAAATGGGTATCGACTATTATCAGGTAGATGACGGTTGGCAGGAATGCCGGAGTTTGGCTGAACTAAGCCTTAAAAACAGATCACTTGGCAAGCAGGACTGGGCCGTACGCCGGGATATATTTCCAGAAGGCTTCAGCGTAATTGCTGCTGCTGCTAAAAGCTGCAAAACAGAACTATGTCTATGGTTTGCGCCATCATTCAATAAACGTTATCGCGATTGGGCTGAGCAGGCAGAACTTCTGTTTGATATGTATAAGAAGTATGGGATTCGTATTTTTAAGATAGACGCCATGTTTGTCAATAGTCGTGAAGCGGAAGAGAACCTGCGCAAACTCTTTTCTACTCTGCGCCGTCGATCGGACGGCGATATCTATTTTAATCTGGATACCACTAATGGAATGCGTCCTGGTTACTTTATGTTCCATGAATATGGGAACATCTTTCTTGAGAACAGATACCATGATCGCCAGGGAGCAACGCAGTATCTTCCATGGCGCACCCTGGCTAACCTGTGGTCGCTGAGCCGTTATCTCCCGACTCAGCGTTTGCAGATAGAGTTCCCGGATATTGCCAAGGCCAAGGCGGAAAATTATACCGGCAGTGCCTATCCCGAAGATTTCTCTCAGGAATATGTGGCGGCCGTTTCTCTTTTTGCCAATCCACTGTTCTGGGGGAATCCGTCAGAGTGCTCTCTCGAAACTAAGGCCGCCATCGGCCGGGTAATGGATCTTCATAAACGCTATAAAAGCGAAATCTTTGCCGGCAATATCTTTCCTGTCGGCAGTAAACCGGACGGCTTCTCCTGGTCAGGCTTTCAATCGCATAATCCGTTTACAAGGTCCGGGTTTGTCGTAGTCTACCGGGAGCTCAGTCCCAAAGAAACGCACAGATTCTCCTTGAAATTTACGGATGGATGCAGGATCAATTGGCAATGCCTGACACACCCTGAGGAAGAGAGAGAAATTTGTACGGGATCGGGGGGATCACTTACCGTACATTTGACTGAAAAAAATTCCTTCTGCCTGTACCGCTACCGTTTGTCCTGAATCTCCAGGTCAATTAGTTCTCAATTAATTCCTTCAAACGCTTGCTCCACAAGATGTAGTGTGCTATAATCAACTTTGCCACAAGATATTGTATATTTAGTTATCAACAAGGGAACCGGGTGAAAGTATTTGAAATGCCCTTTCTGCCAGCATCTTGAGAGCAAAGTCAGCGATTCCAGGCTGGTCGACGACGGGGATGCCATCAGGCGCCGTCGGGAATGCCTGGAGTGCGGCAAGCGTTTCACCACTTATGAGCGCCTGGATGAAATCCCCTTGCTGGTAGTGAAAAAAGACGGCCGGCTGGAGGTGTTCAATCGCAACAAGATCATCAACGGATTGCTTAAGGCTTGTGAGAAGAGATCTGTAGGTCTGGATACCATAGAGGATCTGGTGAACGGCATCGAGCGTGAGTTGCGCAATCGTACGGACCATGAGGTGACCAGCAAGATGGTCGGGGAGATGGTCATGGACAGGCTGCGAGACCTGGATGAAGTGGCTTATGTCCGCTTTGCCTCCGTTTATCGCGAGTTCCGGGACGCCAGCAAGTTCATTCAGCTCCTCAAGAGTCTTAAAAGTTGATTGCTCGCGCTATCCGGCGCGATGATTGTATTAACATGAAATCGTATTATTTATAGATCGGGCAGACGGGAGGATATAATGGCACAGATGGTGACGGATTCCAAAAAAACGGAAGGTACAGGTGAAACCAGCTATATTAACATACGTAAACGTGACGGGCGCATAGTTCCCTTCAATCCGGAGAAAGTAACGGAGGCCATCTTCAGGGCAGCTCAGGCTGTAGGCGGAGAGGATCAGGCTGTCGCCGAGCAGCTTACGGAGCGGGTTCTGGCCGTTATGACCGAGACTATCGGACAGATCATACCGGATGTGGAGCATGTTCAGGATATAGTGGAGAAGGTTCTGATCGAGGAAGGCCATGCCAAAACGGCCAAGGCTTATATCCTCTACCGCGACAGGCGGACCCGGGTGCGGGAGGGCCGTTCCGATCTTATGGACGCCGTTTCCGAGATACTGGTGGAGACCAGCCGGGAAAACGCCAACGTCAGCAATTCTCCCAGTGCCAAGATGTTGCAGATAGCCTCCGCCGCCAGCCGCAAGTACTATCTCTCCCGTGTTATACCGGAGGAGATGTCCATGGCCCACAATCGCGGAGACATGCATATCCACGATCTGGATTTCTACGGCAAGACGCTGACTTGCGTGCAGATACCGCTGGGCAAGCTGCTCCAGGAGGGCTTTGATACCGGCCACGGCTTTATCCGCCCACCGCGCCGTCCGGGATCGGCCGCCGCCCTGGCTGCCATCATTCTGCAGAGCAGTCAGAACGATATGCACGGCGGACAATCCTTCGCCTTTTTCGATCGCGATATGGCACCCTTCGTGGACGGTGCCTCGGAAGACGAGATATATCAGGCCATGGAGGCCCTTATATA
>JAQVUQ010000126.1 GCA_028699365.1 bacterium
GTTGAGCGGAACATTGACCACTACAACCTTGATATGATTATCGCTATCGGCTATCGGGTACAGTCGCAGATTGCCACCCGCTTTCGCCGCTGGGCGACCCAGCGTTTGCACGAATACATTCAAAAAGGATTTGCATTGGATGACGAACGCCTGAAGCAAGGCGGCAGCCGCTATTTCCGCGAACTTCTCCAACGCATCCGCGACATCCGTTCCTCCGAGCGCAATTTCTATCAGCAGGTTACGGATATTTACGCTACAGCAATTGACTATGACCCGCGTTCGGATATGACAAAGAAGTTCTTTGCTACCGTCCAGAACAAGCTGCATTTTGCGGTGCCGAGGATTAACGAAGCCGAACGCAAGACCGCGTAATTGCCCTGTCCCGCGACAAGGCGTCTCTTGGCTATTCCTGCCTTGACATCTTCCTTAGCCGTAACACCGTCCAGGGCCGCAATAACGTTGATCAACGTCTTGCCGTCGGTGGACAGAAGCCTGGAAACCTGATGAAGTTCAACCCGAAGAATTGACATCGAATACAGTTACCGAGGAATTCTCGGTAACTGCCCCATAATCGTCCCTCAATCGATCTTCAAAAACCCACTCCGAATGGCATCAGGAAAGAGGAACATTTTTTCCGCTTTACCAAAGGCCACAATTATCTTATCATCGGTTATTCTGACAACCTTGCCACTCCCGAAAGTCTTATGGGTAAGCAATGAACCCTGCTCCAGTCCAGAGTCATAAGCGCACGCATAGCGTCCTCATTTTCCATCTTCTTTTCAGGATTGCTCTCATTTACATTCAGACGGCAACTGTAGTCGGAAATTTGCTTAAGCGCCCGGTCAAGTGCAAAATCAAACACATAGCACTCATGCTTCATAATTTCCCGGTTTCCTGTACCGGTATCAATCTCCCACGGGCTTTGCACCCGGAAAGCCGCCTGAAAATATGTTTCAGGGCTGGACAGGTTACGAAGCATAAAAATACCTGTCCAAGGCTTTACAGTTACGCCAGTTGTCAGCTTGCCACATGAAAGGGTAATCGTTTTCGTCTTTAGCGGATCACCCATTGATTTCTGCACAGGCTCCAGTGCATCCACTCCTATACCTGCGCTACTTCCTGCGCAAATGTTCACTTTATAGTCATGGAAAAATGTATTTTGTCGCTCTGAAAGTAAGTTTTTCATAGCAAAACAAGATGCGACGTTGGGCAGGAACCATAATGTATGCGTCAAAATACTCAATAATCTGTTGTTGGAATACGGCATCTCCGGCTTTTTTGCGCCAAGTTTCAAATCGTCTGTCGTTGTGCCGAGGTAGTCCTGAGCGGTTTTCCTCGTTTTGGGTCCGGTCCCTGACAGCTATGTACGCGGCTCTTAAATCATCGACCGTGCAGTGGAACCACTCTCCACCAACACCTGAAAAGTTTTCTTGCGGAGAGCACGATGAACATCATGGTCAGTGAAAGAACTGCCGTCGGAATACATGGCGGATTTAGAAAACACAATACGGTAAGGTTTCTTTCCATCCGGCTGCTTGGTAGGGTATTGCTGTTCCACCCGCTTTTCTACATCAATGGTGGTGTAGCCTACTTTGAGCAAGCCACGGTATTCGGGATTGCTGTCTTCATAGGCATATATTACGGGATGAGCTTCCGGCCGAAGTGGGAAAAACTCTTTAGCCATTACCGTCACCCTCCGTTTTTTTTATTCTCTGTTCAATAAGTTTCAACTGCTTATCAAAGTCTGACTCAAACAGCTTGTCCTGCACAATTCGATACTTCTCGAATTCGGCTTCAGCGTGAGCTTTGGCTATTTCCGCAGTTACTCTTCCCGCGTCCTGCAGGACGGCACGGTCGGTGGCCTGTATGAAACTATTCAGTCGGGTTTCCCAGTCCTGCATGGTCATGGGTATATGTCGCAACGCCATGTCCTCGGCGATATCCAGGTAGGCGGAAACAAGACGCTGCAATTGGCCCATTTCAAATTCAGTCAGGTAGTTTTTCGCTACCGACACGTCAAATTTCTGAATTTTTCCATGTGGCGCGTCTTTCCATGTAGTCAGCCCCATGTGCTCTTTTTCTGCGTCTGCGCGGGTGTAAACCACTTCCGGAGCGGTCTGACCATGAATCGCCCAATGGAGTTTGTTCTGCACGGTAGCAAAAAAGCGCTTGGTGGGATTTGCTGTCACGTCATAGTCGATAGAGGTTGCATATATGTCGGTGATTTTTTGATAAAACTTCCGCTCACTCAGACGAATTTCACGAATACGCTGGAGCTGCTCTTCAAAATATTGCTTCGTCAGGATGGACCCGTCATTTTTCAGGCGTTCATCGTCCATAACAAAGCCTTTGATGGTATAATCTTTCACAATCCGATTAGCCCATTTGCGAAACTGTACGGCACGCTCATTGTTCACCTTAAAACCCGCGGCAATAATCATTTGCAGGTTGTAATGCTTAACTTCACGGGTTACCTGACGTGAACCTTCAGTTTGAACTATTCGGAAATTCCGAATAGTTGCCTCCGGTGCAAGCTCACCATCTGCATAAATTTTAGAAATATGTTCGTTTATGGTGTGAATCTCTACGTTGTATAGAGTGGCAAGCATCTTCTGCGTGAGCCAGATGTTCTCATCTTCGTAACGCATTTCAACGCTTTGTGGATTGTCGCCTGTAGCTGCGACGTATGTCAGGTATTCGGCAGCGGAGGAACGTATGTTTTTCTCCACGGGGGATTTCTGTTTATGCATCCCCATCACCGCCTTTTAACTCTATTCCGGAAAAGCAGTTTGCAGCATTGGGAAAGTCAGTTATTTTTCTCAATTTAAAGGTCTCCTCAGGTTTTGTGGTATGTATCAACTCATATGCATGAGTTTCCAGTGTCTCGTCACGGTCATACTCCGATTGTTATAGCTAACAGCTACGCCATTCAACTATGCATAAATTCATTAAATCATACCATATAAATCTCTTCAATGTATGAATTTTCGCATGGAAAACAATCTTATAAAAAAGAGAGAGAGCCTTTCGGCCCTCTCTCCTTTGCGTAACGTCTAACCTTACCGAGTTATTCTCAGTACATTCCGCCCATTCCGCCTCCGGGAGGCATGGCCGGGGCCGGGCCCTCTTCCTTGGGCTTGTCGGCTATAAGTGCCTCGGTGGTCAGCAGCAGAGCCGCTATCGAGGCTGCATTCTCCAGGGTGGAGCGGGTGACCTTGGCCGGATCCACTACGCCGGCTTTCACCAGGTCTACGTATTCGTCGGTCAGGGCGTTGAGTCCGCTATTCTTGTCCATGCCCTTGACCTTCTCGACAACTACGGAGCCTTCCAGCCCGGCGTTGTTGGCTATCTGGCGCAGGGGCTCTTCCAGGGCGCGGCGTACTATGGCTATGCCTACCTTGGCGTCTCCCTCGGCCTTTACGGAGTCCAGAGCTGCAATGACGTTGATCAACGTCTTGCCGCCGCCGGCTACGATACCTTCCTCAACCGCTGCTCTGGTGGCTGAGAGGGCATCCTCGACACGGTGCTTCTTCTCTTTGAGTTCCGTCTCGGTGGCTGCGCCTACTCTGATCACGGCTACGCCGCCGGCCAGCTTGGCCAGTCTCTCCTGCAGCTTCTCTCTGTCGTAATCCGAGTCGGTATCTTCTATCTGCTTCTTTATCTGGTTGATTCTGCCCTGAACGGCATCCTTGGTGCCTTTGCCTTCGACAATGGTGGTCTCTTCCTTGGTGATGCGCACGCTCTTGGCTTCGCCCAGCATCGAGAGTTCCACGTTCTCCAGCTTTATGCCCAGGTCCTCGCTGATGAACTGTCCGCCGGTAAGAACGGCGATGTCTCCCAGCATGGCTTTTCTTCTGTCGCCAAAGCCGGGGGCCTTGACGGCGGCACAATTGAAGGTGCCTCTGATCTTGTTCACGACCAGGGTGGCCAGAGCTTCACCTTCCAGATCCTCGGCGATGATCACCAGGGGTCTGCCGGCGCGGGCCACTTTCTCCAGCAGCGGCAGCATATCCTGCACTGAGGAGATCTTCTTCTCGTGGATCAGGATATAAGGATCCTCCATTACCGCTTCCATGTTCTCGGAATCGGTTACGAAGTAGGGGGAGATATATCCCTTGTCGAACTGCATGCCCTCTACCACTTCAACGGTGGTGTCGGTGCCCTTGCTCTCTTCTACGGTAATGACGCCGTCCTTGCCCACTTTATCCATGGCCTCGGCGATAAGCTCGCCGATGGAGGCCTCGTTGCCGGCTATGGACGCTACATGAGCGATATCCTCTTTGCCTACTACCGGAATAGCCAGTTTGCTGATCTCGGCTACTGCGGCAGCTACGGCCATATCGATGCCCTTCTTGAGAGCCATGGGATTGGCGCCTGCGGCTACGTTTCTCAAGCCTTCCTTGACTATGGCCTGAGCCAGCACGGTGGCGGTAGTAGTTCCGTCACCGGCTACGTCGTTGGTCTTGCTGGCCACTTCGCGGCACAGTTGCGCACCCATATTCTCATACGGATCCTCAAGCTCGATTTCCTTGGCTACGGTCACCCCGTCCTTGGTGATGGTGGGGGAACCGAATTTTTTCTCCAGCACTACATTGCGGCCTCTGGGCCCAAGGGTCACTTTGACCGCATTGGCCACAGTATCCACACCGCGCTCCAACGCGCGCCTGGCTTCTTCATCAAATGCCAGTATCTTAGCTGCCATATCTTTTTTCCTCCTTTTTTCAGTTTTACCTACTCCTCGATGGCGTAGATATCGTCTTCGCGCAGGAGCATGAACTCCTCGCCGCCGACTTTGACTTCGGTGCCGCCGTATTTGGAGAAAACGACCTTATCGCCCGTTTTCACCTGCATAGGTGCCCGCTGCCCGCTGTCCATCATCTTGCCGGGGCCCGTGGCTACGACTTCGCCCTTCTGGGGCTTCTCTTTCGCCGTGTCCGGCAGGTAGATGCCACCTGCGGTCTTTTCTTCTTCGCCGGCTACCTTTACGACTACACGATCTCCTAATGGCTTCAACATTGCTTAATCCCTCCTCTCGTATTCTTCAATTAATATGGGTACTCTTGGTTTATTAGCACTCGCATAACATGAGTGCTAATAAACCATATAATAGGCAATCGAAAGCGTGTTGTCAATACTTTTGACAAAGTTCCGAGGTTCTGCTGTTGCGGCGGGCAGCTTGACAGGAGATAGGCCTCTACATATAATAAACATGATAAAGCACACGAGGAGGGGTCATCGATGCCGACGTACGGCTACCGGTGTAGCGATTGCGGTCACGAGTTTGAGGTTTTTCAGAAGATAACTGCTGAGCCGCTGGAGAAGTGTGAAGCTTGCTCCGGACCGGTGCAGCGCATGTTCTTCCCTGTGGGCTTGGTTTTTAAGGGATCAGGATTTTACGTTACGGATAACCGAAAGAGCGGAGGAGCCAAGGGCTCTTCGGAAGCCGCCTGTCCGGCCGGAGGTTCCAGTCCCGCCTGTGACGGTTGTTGCAAAGCTAAAAGCGAGAGCCAGTAGTTGTTGCTGATTGCGATGACTACTGGACCTTCATCCCTGCCAGAGCGGATGAAGGTTTTTTTATATCCGGCGGCCATTTGAGTTGTTGGAGGGATCTGTGAAAGATAACAACGAGCATCGGAATGAAGAGCGTTTGCCGGGTGAAAGTCGGGCCGTGCCCGAGCGGCAGGACGCGGAGGTCTGGGAGCAGATAGATCAATTGGCCGGATTGCTGGCTGAGAGTGATCTGTCCGAGATCGAACTCAAGCAGGACGACAGGGTCATACGTCTGTCCAGGCGCAGGACGGCGGTCTATCCGGAAGCGGTGATCCACCCATCCGCAGGGCAGGCTCCGGCGGCTCGTCCGCTGCCCGGAGGAGAGGCTGCGCCTGCAGCCGGGGCCGAGGAGGGGCTGCTGCAGATCGCTGCGCCGATGACCGGCGTCTTCTACGCATCTCCGTCGCCGGACGATCCTCCGTTTGTCAGGCCTGGAGATATTGTCGACCCGGGTGATACGGTTTGTCTGCTGGAGGCCATGAAGATCTTCAATGAGTTGACATCCGATGTCCACGGCAGAGTGGTGCGGGTGGTTGCCGTCAACGGCGAGCTGGTGAAGAGCGGGCAGGCGTTGATACTGTTGGAGCCCGTATAAGGATAGGGGTCAGGTGTTTACACCAGACCCCCGAAGCAATCCGCATTAGAGATGGGGGAGGACGTATATGAGAACATTTCTGTCGCAGAGGGCCGTAAACCTGAGCCCGTCGCCGACTATGGCCATAGATGCCAAGGCTAAACAGATGAAAGCCGACGGCATAGATGTTATCGGCTTCGGTGCCGGCGAGCCTGATTTCGACACGCCCCAGCATGTCAAGCAGGCAGGGATCAAAGCCATCGAAGAGGGCTTTACCAAATATACACCTGCTGCCGGCACTCTGGAACTGCGGAAGAGTATCTGTGAAAAACTGCAAAGAGACAACGGGCTGGATTACAAGCCCTCACAGATAGTGGTATCCAACGGAGCCAAGCACTCTCTTTACAATGCCATGCAGGTTCTGGTCGATGACGGAGACGAAGTCATCGTTCCCGCTCCGTACTGGGTCAGCTATAACGAGCAGATCAAACTATGCGGCGGTGTGCCGGTAATAGTGGAAGCGGAAGCCGCACAGGGGTTCAGGATATCTCCGGAACAACTCGATGCTGCCGTAACCGCCAGGACCAAAGCGGTAATCATAAACAGCCCCAGTAACCCGACGGGGATCGTTTACGATGCTTTGGAATTAAAGGCTTTGGCCGAGGTTATAGTACGTCACGGCATAATTTGCATATCCGACGAGATTTATGAAAAGCTCATTTATGAGGGAGAGCACGTCAGCATCGCTTCTTTCAACCCGGAGATAAAGAAGCTGACAATCGTTATCAACGGTCTGTCCAAGAGCCACTGCATGACAGGCTGGCGCATAGGCTATGCCGCTGCCGAGGCGGAGATAGCCGTTGCCATGGCCGATCTGCAGAGCCAGACCACATCCAATCCCTCTTCCATCTCGCAGATGGCCAGCCTGGCGGCGCTGGCCGAAGAGCCCTGCACCAGAATGATAGAGGAATTCCGGCGCAGGAGGGATTATATGGTGGACGTGTTGAATTCTATTGAGGGGATAGATTGCCTCAAGCCGCCCGGCGCCTTCTACGTCTTCCCGGATATATCCGGGCTGTTCGGAAGAGGCTGCGGCGGTAGGACGATTGAGTCTTCTTCGGACCTGGCCGATTATTTACTGGAAGAGGTCGGAGTGGCTGTCGTACCGGGCATGGCGTTTGGGGCGGATAACTGTATCCGGCTGTCCTATGCAACCTCCATGGACAATATCGAGGAGGGCTTGCGCCGGATAGGGGAGGCTATAGAGCGATTTAGCATGTAGCAGTTCAGGTGTTCAGGAGAATATGAAGATCGTATACTTGAATAATCTGCCGGAAGACTACTAAAGGCTAAATAGCTTCGCGACAGGCTAAGCCTGTGAATGGGGGATTGAAGAAGATATAAAAGCATGAAACCATTCTTCACGACCTTGCGGGAGGGCGAGAGCCCGAACCCGTCCGGCAAAGCAAGTCCGG
>JAQVUQ010000127.1 GCA_028699365.1 bacterium
CCCAGAGGCTGGTAAGGAAAATCTGCCCCCGGTGCAAGATAGAAATACCCCAAACCGATGAAGTCTACGTAGAAGCCAGGCATCGCTTAGGCATAGAAGAAGACATCAAGATCTACCGCGGGCAAGGCTGCACCGGCTGCCGCAATACCGGCTACTTTGGACGCACCAGCGTCTATGAGCTGTTAGCCCCGTCAGAGAGAGTCAGAGAAGCCATCATCAACAAAGAGAGCTCCGCCAACATCAGGAGGATAGCCGCCGAAGAAGGCATGATAACTCTGCTGCAGAGCGGCATAGAGAAAGTCAAAGCCGGAGTCTCCACCGTGGAAGAAGTCCTCAGAGCCGTGTATGTAGAAGGATAGAGGAGGAAAGAGATGGCCACCTACGATCACGACCGCATAGCAATGAGATTGGCCCGGAAGTTCAACGCCACCTATACCACCCACTGGAGCAATAAAGGCCCCGACATCCAGTACAGCGAGGTAGCCATAGCCGTGGAGACAGCCGACGACGGCATCACCACCAAAGCCCCCGCCGAGTTCGCCAGGCTGGTAGGCAAGAAGAGATACATAGCCGTACCCGCCGACGAGTGGAAGATAAAGCTGGCCAGACAAGCCGTAGACGGCACCGGCATAGGGATTATGGATGAAAACGGAGAGGTGCTGGTGGAAGCCAGGAAGATGGTGCTTTAGGACTATACCGGTAATATCAAGAGAGGGGGAAGTGGAAATGCAGTCTATAGATTTTGCAGCAAAGAGAAAGTCAAGTCAAATATATAGCTTGTCAACCAGGATACTTACAGCCACAGCAATCATATTAACGATAATAGTTTCCATAAATATACCCGCTCAAGCCTTCTTTGTAGCCGCTACCAGCAAAGAAGAGATTGAAGCACAAAACAACAAAGCAGCCGTTTATACACCTGAATGGGATCCCCGGTATATAGCCATAGAAAGAGAGATGACCGATGCCGGAGCAGACCTTGGCGATTACCGCCATTTAGGATTGGAAGCCCCGATACTGAAAGACAGCGCCGTCAGGCGAAAGATTCTGGATATGTTCAGGAAATACGTGCAGCAAAACCCCACCCGCTCCGAGATATACATGGCCCAATACTACATCGCCCTGCTGCTGGACGACGAGATAAAGCAAGACATGATGCTCACCCAGTTGGAGATGAAGTCCGGGCAGGTAAGATGGCAGGCCGTAGAACATTACAAGCTGATGGAAGAGAGATACCCCAGATTCAAAGACCTGGATGTCATACTCTACCGGCATGCCAGAGCCCTGTTTGAGAACGGCAACATCAAAGAGGCAGAGCCCCTGGTAGAGCAATTTATCAGCCGTTATCCCGAGAGCGAATACAAAGAAGTCTTCAAATATTACAAAGCGCGCTGCGAGTTGAATAAAGGCAACCCCGGAGACGCCTACCGCATCCTGACCATGGTGTTGGACCGCAGCGACAAAGCCCTGGATCAGACCGCACTGAACTATTATTCCGCCAGGAGCCTGAGCGAGATAGCAGCCCGCGGCAAATGGCAGCCAGATGCTGCTACCCTGCTCAATCGGATCATGCAATATGCCGAGAAATCCCTGCAAGGCAACAGGGCCTACCATGAAGACGCCATAGCCCTGTATAAAGAATCGTGTTACACCATGGCCGCAGCCCTGTATCCGGATAATGACATTAAAAGCCTGACCGCCAGGCTGTCAGCAGGCAGGTCCCAGCAGATGAGAGCCCAGAGCCAGGCCCTGAGAGAGACGATAGACATTGTTGTTAAAGATCAAGCCTACGATCTTGCCCAGGAACATCGGAGATTAGGAGACATAGCCTTCAAACAGAACAGCTTCAAAGCAGCCCAGGAGCATTATTACCAGGCACTTACAGCCAGCCCCGAACACCCAGAAGCAGGTTATCTGCATTATCGCAACGGATTGGCCTTGGCAAAAATCAAACGAGCCTCTGAAGCCGCCCGGGAAATGCATAAAGCAGCCTACGACTATCCGGACAGTCAGTATGCCGAAGATGCCCACTTTCAGTTAGGATATATTCTAGGCAGTGCCATGAGGCATTATGTTGAAGGCGCCAGAGAGATGGAGGAAGCCTCCAGACGCTATGCCAATAAAGCTTCGGCCCCAAAGGCTCTGTTCTATGCCGGGGAATACTACCAGCTTGCCAATGATCTACAGCGAGCAAAAGGCCAGTATAACCAACTGGCCAGAGCCTATCCAGATGACAAACGCTCCCAGTGGGCGGTGGATTTAGTTCAGAAAATAGAAGAAATAGAAGCTGCCAGAAGAGCACGGCGTATAGAAGCAGCCAAGAACAAGACATCCCAGGACCAGCCTTTAGAGGAGGACGATTGAAGATGAGGCAAACCTTGAACCGAGTAATAATAGCTATAGTCATAGCCATATCAATGATAATATGGGTAAAGCCGATGAATGCCTGGGCATTAACTGCTGTCGTTCATGAATACAGCGTATCGCCTAACCAACCGAACGAAACATCAACGGTGGCAGATGGAAGCACATATCGATTTATCGTAGAAATAGACGATCTATATGTAAAGAACGGATGGACATACGCCAATGACGGCTATGCATATATCATTGATTACTGGCAAGTTAAGCCCGGAACGAACGGGCAATGGACCAATGCCGTAGGAAGTGGGTACGGCGATTTTACCTGGGAGACAGAGAAAGTCACTGAGAACAATCAACTGGGCAGCCTTCGCTGGCAAACTCCTGATAATATACTTGACGGCTGCTATACCATATTGGTCCATGGACGAAGGTTTTATTACCGCGGTGAGGGAGGTGGTGGAGAGCCTGAGCCATGGAATTCTACTTGGAGTGAGGCTGTTTCTATCGATCTGGATATCCCGGGAGTGCTGGGTGCCGATGAACTGGATCCAGTTAAAAGCGGATTTGTCCCAGTTAACAATAATGACAGCGATAATAATGGAACCGAAGACAAAGAGCAATCAAATTTGCAGTCAGGAGATCCTCTGATAGGGAGTGAATACGATTTTCTGGCGTTAAGGCTGAGAGAAATTGAGCCGTACGATAAGGCGGGGGATATTAGTGTCCAAGTAACTGAAGGCAGCGGCAGTATAGTATGCTGGACTGAGAAAGATAAAGTTACGGCAGCTACTTCCTACCATTTTGATACTTCGGATGATGAAGATAAGTATATATGGGTAGAGGGTAAAAGCCATACGGAACCAGGTGCGGTAAAAATAAGGATCACAAGCCAAGGTGCCGAATATGACGAGGTTGCGTTGACCGTCTTCGGAACGGATGTTAAGAGCGGAAGCACAGGGGATGATACTAAAAGTGTTATATTGCCCGGAGAGGTTAACGACATATCGTATATTCTGTATCCCAGTAACTTCGAAGCCACTTCAGTTACCTTGCGTGTAAGGGATAAGAATAATAACGAGGTAAGAGCATGTACCTTGAGCGAGAGGAAAAACGGCGCAACAGGCTATGCCCATACGACATGGGATGGCAAAGATAACGATAATAATTTCTTATCCCCGGATGGCAATCCGTATAAACTTATAGTCGATGTGGAAAGGGGCGGGGGCCATACCTGGGGTGTTAAGACAGATGTCAAAGTCCCCAAAGCAGATATAGACACCGATTCAGACAACGACGGATCAATCAATGGAAATGAAGCCGAAGAAAACGTCGAAGCAGTAGACCCCGAACCCGGCAAGATAATCGGCTGCGGGGATGAGGCGGCCTCCCATGCAGAAGTAAGCCTGAGCCATGATCCCGCTACTGGAGCCGAGAACTGCCAGGTGAAGCTTATAACCTCAAACGGCAATATCAAGGTATGGGATCAGAACAGATCGCAGATCATAACCTCAGAAAACGTTTGGACCATGAGCAATCATCCGCCAACCGTCTATGTGGAAGGCATATCCGTCGGCCAGGCAGATCTCTCTATGGTACTGCTGACCCCGGATAAAAAAGATGAGCAAGGACAGGATGTCCCCGGGCACGAGTTCTATAGAGACACAGTCAGATTCACCGTAAGCGCAGATATAGATGTGGACAGCAGCAACAATAATAATTATTACCCGTATGCGATGGACCGCAGCGATCAGAAAGAAGCCATAGAAAACGTAACAGGCGATAACAGCAAACCAGGCAAGATGGTTGGATTGAGTAATATGGATAGCGACGGTGACGGCATACCCGATTATGCCGACGGCTTCGACAATTTTGCAGACACCGATGACGACCTCACCGGCAACAATCAGTGTTTTGCCCCGGTAGTATTGGAATTATCGTCAGCCGCCAACACAAGCCAGACCCAGGTAAAGATCACCTGCAGCGAGATAGCCTCAGCCACAGCCGAACGATCAGGCACCCCCCCGCAATATACGTACGTTCCGCCGTCCAGCGGCAGCTTGCGGTTATGGACAAAGAGCGGTGGCACAGCAAGAGACAAAGCCAGCGTGGCAGATGACGGAGATTATGTACCCGGTAATATCGCCATACCAGCCGCCAAGCTGGGCTTTATTCCCGATCAGAACAACTTGGTAACCCTTTTCCTGGAAGGCACCAAGGCCAGCACAGGAGCGGCAGATAAACAGATCAAGGTGGAAGTCGATCCTAAAGGCAGTAACGTCTGGAAAGTTGAAGATATGGTGCGCGTCACCATAATAGAAGGCGATCTGGATACCGACAGCGATAATAATACTAACATCAATGATGCCGATGAAGCCATAGAGATGTATACCCCCGGGAAGCTGCTGGGATGCAGAACAGCCGGCACAGAATTGGGCCGGGTAGATGTAAGTTTCAAACCCGATATAGCCGAGGTCTTTAACGGCACCAAAGTTCAGTATGGCAAAGACAACAGTAACATCAAGCTGTGGAAGATTGACGATCAGGGAGGGAAAACAGAGATAAGCACCGACGACAGTTGGACTATAACTACAAGTACAAATGTCGTGCCAAAACCCATTTACGTGGAAGGCCTCAGTTTAGGCACCAGCAATCTGACTATGACCTTGAGCAGAGAGCGGCTGCCGGGAATCTACGAAATGCTGCATTACGATAAGGTAGTCTTTACCATTCCCCTGGATATGGACATAGATTCGGAAAACAGCGGAGTTCTGGATAGAAGCGATCTAGAGGAAAACATGGAAGATACCGCCGGGGATATAACCCAACCCGGCAAGATAGCAGCCATCAATGATAATGACAGTGATGATCTTAATGGTGACGGCACTGCCGATGGCGACGGCATACCCGATTATGCCGACGGCTTTAATCTGCAAGGAGATACCGATGCAGACAACCAATGTCAGGGAGAGCAGTTTATCCCCGTTAAAATAGAGCTTGCAAACTGTATAAACGTCAACACAGCCCAAATCAGATTCGAGTATGAACCCTCCATTCCCGGTAATGCCAGCAGATCAGGTGTACCACCCCGCTATATATATAAGCCGGCCGAGGTGGGCAAGATCAGGCTGTGGGCCGAGAACGGCGATGCCACGAGGAACAAAGACAGCATCAATTCCGATGGTGACTTTATCCCCGCTAACGAAGGCATAGATGTCACCAAGCTGGGTTTCAGCCAGGAAGTAAGAGTAGTAACCCTTTACGCTGAAGCCGTCAAACCCTCCACAGGTATAGGAGATATTCAGATAAAAGTGCATGTTGCCCCTAAAGGGCAGAACGACTTCGCCCTGGCCGATGCCATACGCCTGACCGTATTAGCCGCAGACATAGACACCGATTCCGACGACAACGGCCAGATGGAAGACGATAAAGACGACCCAGTAGAGAGCCTTGTCCCCGGCAAGCTCATAGTCATCGGCGAAGAAGACCCCTATCTGGTAAACCTTAAAGTCAGCCCCAATGGGCTGACCGGATACGGCGCAGAACTAAGCGGCGGGGGCGGGTATATCAAAGTCTGGAACAATGCGCAGAAGCAGACCCAGATAACCCTGCCCATAGAGTACAGCACAGGCAGCATCCCATCCAGCGTCTACGTAGAAGGCATAAAGCCCGGAGATACCAGCCTGACCCTGGCCCTGAAAAGTCCTTTGGGCACAGTGCTGCATAGCGATACTATAGCCCTGAGCGTCAACGAAGAAGCCGAGCCCAACAACTGCATCAACAAAGACAGTTGTGATGAGTGCGACGATCCATACGTCTGCATAGGCGTCTACGGACAGTGCATAGTCAGAGGCCCCGGCATCATAGGCAGCGATGATGGAGACGGAGAGCCCATCATCATAGAGCCCGTCTACAACTCCAAGGTAGCAGAACGAGACGGCCTGTTAGGCAAAGGCTGGACACTCAATTACAGCATGAGGATAGCCTATGCTACGGATCAGATTATCCGCATGGTCAACGTAGCCGGGCAGCTCTACACCTTCCGCAGCACCGGAGGAGGCACCTACAGAGCCGACAGCAGCAGCGCTACCATTGTCAAGAACGGCGACGGCAGCTATACCCTGACGGAGACGGACGGCGTCAAATACAACTTCGATATCTACAGGCGACTGGTAAGCATAGTAAACAGCAACGGGCATACCAATACCGTCAGCTACGGCGGCGACGGCAAGATTAGCGGCCTTACCGATGCCAACGGCAGAGGCGTGAGCATAGGCTACAGCGGCGGATATATCAGCAGCGTAACGGATATCTACAACCGCACCTATACCTACGGCTACACGAATGGGAGACTATCCAGCGTAACCGATCCCGATGCCGTAACCACCACCTTCAGCTACCAGGGCGGCAATATGACAGGTCTTGGGCAGGGAGATAAGACCACCCATGTGATGGAGTATATAAGCGACAGCTACAAAGTCAACAAGATCACCCCTATAGGGAGAGACGAGAGCACCTACAGCTACGATCCGGATAACCGTACCACCACCGTTACCGATCCATACGGCAACGTCACCACCTACGTCTACGATACAGGCGGCAACCTGGTACAGGAGACCAATGCCTTAGGACTTACCACCAGCTACACCTACGACAGCTACGGCAATATGCTGACCGAAGAGAATGCCGACGGCACCACCACCTATACCTATGACAATGCCGGTAATCTGACCAGCATAACCGATGCCATGGGCAGGGTAACCCGTTATACCTATGACGGCAATGGCAACAAGCTGACCGATACAGACCCCTCAGGGCAGACCACCAGTTATACCTACGATGGCAACAGCAATCTGACCGGAGTAAGCAGTTCATCCGGCAGCAGCACAGGCTATACCTACGATGCCGCCGGCAGAATGCTGACCGAAACTAGCGGAGGCAATACCGCCAGCTATACCTACGACAGCTTGGGCAGGATGCTCACCGCTACCAAACCCGGAGGATATACCACTACCTATACCTATGACAGCATGGGCAGAAAGACCAGTGAAACGGACCCCCTGGGGAATACCACTACCTACACCTACGACAGTAAAGGCAGGGTGACGACAGTTACCCATCCCGACAACAGCTATGAAGAGTACACCTACAGTTGCTGCCACATGACTTCAAAGAGAGACGCCAACGGCAATACCACTGCCTATACCTATGACGATGCCGGCAACCT
>JAQVUQ010000128.1 GCA_028699365.1 bacterium
TACAATATAATAGGGGAACTTGTAAACCGGAAGAAATTCAATGCCGTATAAAGTATCTCTACTGCACCATGCCCTTGTCTCTGCCTATACGGCTGATGAAATCATGCTTGTGGACAAAATCCAGCAGATCGGATACCTTGGCTACCGCCAGGCCTATTACCGTATCCGCAGCTCCGTAGTAGAGCCATATTTCGTCGCCATGGCATGTCGCCCCGCAAGTATAGACGACATCCGGCACGAGCCCGCGCTGCTCATACTCGGTTTCCGGACCAAAGACCCATTCCGATGCCCGTTGCAGAACCCGGCGCGGATCATCCCTGTCAAGAAGCGCCAAGCCCAGCCTGTAAACAGGACGGTCACCCATCTCCTTGGCGCCGTGGAATATCAGCAGCCAGCCTTCCTCCGTCTTCAGCGGCTGAGCGCCGCAACCGATCCTGAGGCCGTCCCACCATGGGCCGCCGCGCTCCGGAAGAAGCAGTCCCGGGCGGCTCCAATGTATAAAATCGCCCTCGGCCGAAGCGTGCCAGATATGCTCCTGCCCGCCCGTTACCGGACGATGCAGCATGATCCATTTTTCATTGAAACGTTCGGGAAAGAGCGTTGCATCCTTATTTGTAGGTGAGAGAACTATTCCCAGTCTCTCCACCGTATCGAAATCTCTGGTAACGGCCAGAGCTACGGCCGGGCCGTAACGGGATACGGCTGTGTAGGCGATGATCCACTGACCGGGCCCCATCTGGGTGACACGAGCATCCTCGCATCCCCATTCCTCGTAGGGATAATCCGGCAGATCCGGCTCAAGCAAGGGGCGATCAGCCACTTTCCAGTTATCCACGCCGTTGGCACTTCTGGCTACTCGTATTTCGGATATCCCCTGCCTGTCCTCCACACGTATCAGAAGAACAGTCTCATCCTTAACCATAGCCACTCCCGGATTGAGGACGGCAATGGGCTTAAGAGGTATATCATCAGGGGTGAGAATAGGGCCGCCTCCGACCCGTCTGAACACTTCCTGCATCGTATCTCCGCCTCTTAGAACATCGTTCAATGCTTGAAATGATCATACCCCCTGGACTGAAATTAAAACCTTATGCTGATCCCGCACCGGCGCCAATCTTGGAGAAACTGACGTAAAGGGATATCGCTTACGCCGTTGGAAGGATCGGCAATGGTGACGGTGCTTTTGTTCATACTCAGGATGCAGACATAGTGATCATCCAGAGCCGAGAAGCGTATTTTAGCCACCAGCGGCAAATGCTTGCTGATTTCGGCCGGACCGCTGAAGCGGCGATACTCGGCCCGGTATCCCAGACGGCCGTATCTCCTGTTGACGGCCCTGGCCAGCATGTCGCCCGGAGTGCCGAACATCCAGGTGGACCTGGATAATATGGCCAGTTCGCCTTCCTCAGCTTTCAGGCCCAGTTTGCGCAACGCCGTTGTCATCGCCGCCGGGCCGCAGGTGTAGTCCGTGCTCTGTTTGCAATTGATGGTGTCGCGGCTGATAATGCTGCTCTGCTTTAAAAAAGAAGAGTACGTTACCGCCGGCATAATGAAAGGTATGGAGAAATAGGCTGTAAGCGCAATTATCAGAAAGTCCAGCAGTTTTTTCTGTCTGCGGTCCGTCAACCGTGCCGTTAACGCCGATAAAATAGTGGTACAGGCAATAGCGGTAAGCGTAAATTCGTTTCTTCCTGCAAAAATGAGATCGAAAGGCCTTATAAACTCCAGCGAGGGTAAACACCAGCGCAGCAGAACCGACGCCAGAACCAGCATCGGCACCAGAAAGCCCGGTATCCAGAAGCGTCTCATGCCGGAAGTTATACGGCCGATATATGCGCCGCCAAGAGCTGCCAGAATAACCGCTGTGGTTTCCAACAGTATTTCAATCATAGGTATTCACTACCTGCTTATTTGTTTATCTTACTTACGGTTGTTAATTCCATCTTCTCATAGATTCCGTCCCAGTTCAAATAGAGGTGCCGGTTACGAGGTGCATCCTCTCCCCTGTATCCCTGGTCAGCGATAACGACATAGCGGCCGGTATCATTTGTCATATATCCGCATACCGGCATGATACGTTTCAAGCCGCAGCTTGTAACCACCAGTATGCCCGGATGACCGGCATCAATTTCCTCTTTGAACGTCCGGAAAGTGAGCATGGCTTCCTTATCCTGTACCGGCTGCACAAAACGTTTTGTCTCTAATTTGAAGCCCTGCTTAAGGGCATACTTTGCCAGCAGCTTGTCCAGATTGCAGCCGCATCCGGCTTCGGTCATGGAGAGCACCAGATCGCGTTGCCTCTTGCCGGAAGACATGCCGGCTGCGCCGTGCCTGTCCAGGTAATCCACCAGAGCGGAAGCAGCGGTGGCTCCTTCGGTGATGAAATATGGAAGAGCGACTATTCCTTCTACGATGCGCTCTGAGGGTCGGGCTGCTTCTAATGGAGATGTATCCGGAATCAGAGGCATAGTCTTACCTCCAGTCAAGCTGCCGTCAACTATCTGCAGACTGCGAACATCGACGGTAACGGCCCCGGCAGGCAGGCCTTTACCGTCAGTGATGTGATACCGGACCAGCAAGAGGCCCGGCCCAGTGTAGATATATTCTTCCGGCCCCAGTTCACTTCCCCTGCCGATGGCATTGGCAGCCACCCGGCGGATGCGTTGACCCAGGAAATCGGATAGCACAAAGTCCGGTGAGTATTCCAGAACAGTGCCGTCGTTGCGGGTTATGCGGTAGCCTTTTATACCTTCACGGCTATTGTATTCGGTGTAAGTGCAGGTTTCGTCGGTGTATGGGGATTTGAATATACGCTCTTCATACGGGCTTGCCTGCGCGGCCTGGGCAGTGGCCGGCATACCCGCACATATGGTGCATATAATGGATATCAGCAGCATGAACAAGATTGGATCGTTCCTGTATTTAAGCATCTGTCCTTCCTCTTTTTGTTATGCAAATATGAAGGATTATCCCCTCCTTCGCCTGCTGTTCACAAGAAAAGTCTTACACTCTTTGTAAAAGGGCTCTCAAGTTGACGGACAAATTCCTCTGCTTTACGATATTCCGGAGTTAGCAAAATGTATCGGGTACCATCCGTTATCTTGCCCATTCTACGTTTCTCCAAATCTATAAGGTATATCTTTTCTTCACTCTCGAATATACATTCCCTGTTATTATTGATCAGGACAGGATCCTTAAACCTCGGGCCACGGCTCAGCATTGTAATTCCCCTATAATCTCTCAAAGCACCTTGGGGGTCAGACCTCGAATTGATCAATTCTGCCGACTCAAGACGATCTTGCTGATGGTCGAATGATGCAATCCCAGATAATCGCCTATCTCTCTCTGACGATAACCGTGCTCTCTGGCGGCTTTATATATTGCTCCGTCTCTTTCCTGCTTATGGCTTATGTCTTTGAATATCTCCTCCAAGGCTGGTCTGCCCAGCATTCTCTGATACCGGGGTACCTCTGCAAGCTGTCTCTTTCCCTTGATAGCTTCTTCCAATGTGGTTTTAAAGCTCTCGCTGCCAAGCGCCACTCTCTCTTCTCCGATTGGAAGCTGTCCCTGGCTTTTCATGCCTTCGGCTATAAAGTCTGCATAACGCCTGCGGGCTGAAGCGGCCTCCGATCCAAACTGATTGAGTATCCATTCCGTTTCCAGCCACTTAGGGCTTTCATCTTCCCCGATAGTTGCCCTGTAACTGCTCCAGTGCCAGTCTGATGGATCTTTTACCATACCGGCTCTAACCGGATTCAGAGAGATATATCGGCAAAGCTCCAGAAGATAGTTCTCCTTCTCCACCAGAAGTGATTTGAACCTGCCCTGGAATATATGCCCTGTTCTATTATGCTTACGGTTGAACTTCTGAGTATAGACTGAATTGAGCTTCTGCATCCCTCTGGATAATTCTCCGCCCGGTGTCTCCAGAAGCAGATGATAATGATTACCCATCAGGCAGTATGCGTAAAGCTGCCACTCAAACTGTTCGGTTATATCTCCAAGAAGCTCAAGGAACAGCTCCCGGTCTTTCTCATCCTGATAGATAGGCCAACCGGCATTGCCCCTGGCTGTGATATGATATACCGCTCCCGGATATTCTATTCTTATCGGTCTTGCCATATCTTAAATATACACTAAGCGCTTGCAATTGACAAATTCGAGGTCTGACCCCAAGACGTTAGTTAGTTATTACGGAGCAGCAATTCATAATCCTGCCCCTTTTTACGAAAATTACAAAAGTGGCCGGTTTTGAGGTACGAGCGGCCAAACCCGCTTGTCATGCGGGTTTCAGATTGTGGATAACCTGTGAATTGGTGTTGATGAAAAAGTTATCCACAATTTTGTGCCTGCAAAGCCGCATGGCATAAGTTAATGTTAATTAATGTGCCTGTGGATAACTTTTTGGGCTTTTCAGGACGGATAAATTGCTTACAGCGTATAACACCAGCAATGTTTCTGACATCGATAACGGTAAGAAAGGTATCGAAAGCTATAGCCTGCCTGTGGTATTATATACTTTGGTAAACGATAGTCTTCCCTTAGGGCAGGGAACAGGAGCAACAAATGAATATAGAATTAATGGCCTATACACAAGGTAATCCGCTGATAGAGAAGTATAAAGATATCACGCCTACTGATGCGTGCGCAATTGCAGCCGCTCAATGCTATCAGAGCACGCCTAAAACGGTCACGGTCAGCGGCTGTATAAGGCACGGGCATGAGAGCGTTATCGAGCATGCTAACTTCACTTTTCTGGTAGAGGGCATATCCCGGGCCTGTCTGGCTCAGTGGACCAGGCATCGTCTTATGTCTTACAGCGTGAAAAGCCAGAGATATTGCCGGGAGAACGCCATAGACGTGGTACGGCCGGACACGGTGAGTGAAGACGATCCCGTGTGGGAAGAAACCGTTGCCAAGGCCTGGGAAGCGTATAATACGCTGATACAGCAAGGCGTTCCCAAGCAGGATGCCAGATACCTGCTGCCAAACGCCTGCTGCACCAGTATGGTGGTAACGATGAACGCCCGCTCCCTGCGCAACTTCCTGAAACTGCGTCTGGACAGTCACGCCCAGTGGGAGATACGCGAAGCGGCCGGGATAATATTCGATATTGTAATGGAAGTAGCTCCCTTACTGTTTGAGGATCTGAAAAGTTAGTACGGTTCTCTGCCCTGGTCGCGGGCATGATTGAAACGTCGGCATGAAGGGGTAACAGTTATGATGCAGGAATCGGAGGATATATGCGCTCGCAAAAGCCCAAAACATGCCCCCCGCGACAGATCCGTGATCTGACAACCGGAAGCATCCCGCGTCATCTCATCGCCTTTACCCTTCCCATGCTGGCCGGCAGCGCGCTGCAAACCGCTTACAGCTTTATCAATGCTATCTGGGTGGGACAATATCTGGGGAAAGCCGATCTGGCGGCCATAACGGTAAGCTTTCCCGTCATCTTTGTTCTGATGTCGCTGGCCGGCGGCCTTACCCTGGCCACCAATATACTGATGTCGCAATACTGCGGAGCAAAAAACGATCTGCAGATGCGCAAAGTGGTGCAAAGCTCCATACCGCTGATCGGCAGTATGAGCCTGCTTCTCTTAATTGTAGGTGAAATCTTTGCTCCGCATATCCTGCAAGCCATGGATACACCGCCGGAAGTGCTCTTACTGGCTGTTCCCTATCTGCGCATATTTCTGATAGCTCTGCCCTTTGCCTTCGGCGTATTCCTGGTATCCTCCATGCTGCGCGGCATAGGAGATTCCACCACGCCCCTCTACTTCCAGACCGTCTCTGTTGTCCTGGCCGCAGCTCTTGACCCGCTGTTGATGTTCGGATGGCTGGGGTTCCCGCGTCTGGGGCTTAACGGCACCGCCTGGGCATCGGTTATTACCCAGATTGGTACAGTAGTGGCAATATACGTATATCTGCATCGAAAGCGCAGTCCGGTATCGCCGGATTGGCGACGTTTAAACATGGATCGGGAGACGACCCTGCATACGTTCAAGATAGGGATACCCTCTGCTTTACAACAATCCCTGGTATCGGTAAGCATGGTCTTTATCATCAGCATGGTGAATCGCTTTGGTGCCAACGCCACTGCAGCCTTCGGCGCCGCTTCGCGTATCGATCAACTGGTAATTCTGCCGGCACAGACATTAAGCATGGCTATCTCCACTCTGTCCGGGCAGAATATCGGCGCAGGAAAACTACCGCGCGTCTCCCAGGTATTCCGATGGGGAGTGCTGATAAGCATAGGTCTAACGCTGGTGCCCTCGGTATTGGCGCTGACAACCCCGCATTGGCTGTTGCGCATCTTTACCAGCGATGCGGCTGTTATCGAGACCGGCGCTAATTACTTGCGCACGGTGGGAATCACCTACGTCTTTCTTGCCATCGCCTTTGCCGTCAACGGTGTCATCAACGGGTCAGGCCAGACGTTCATGACCACTCTGTTCTCTCTGATAAGTCTATGGCTCTTCAGAATACCGCTGGCCCAATTCCTTTCAGTGCGTTTGCACAGCGTACAAGGCGTCTGGTATGCCATGGCCCTCAGTTTTGCCGTCTCCATGCTGGCCAGCATCATTTATTACGCCTCCGGACACTGGAAAACACAACACATTATTGTACAACAACCGGCACCGACGGATCCGGTAGGGATTATAGGCGACGAAGCCGGAGAGATGTAGAACAAGGGATTTCCATGCCGGATGTCAAAGTATACTCTTGAGATTTAAATTTAACTATGTTCGGTAAGAGGCATACCTTGGGGCGGCGGGGCTTCACACTTATAGAGTTGCTGGTAGTTATGGCCATTGTCGGTATAATGATGGCCATAATTCTGCCTGTGCTGATGGGTGCCCGTGAGAGTGCCCGCCGTGTAGTCTGCATGAATAATCTGCGGCAGATTGCCATGGCCAACGCCATGTATGTGGAAAAACACGGCGGCAACTGGATATCCGCCCAGAGCTGGGCGGAACACGGCCCCGGGGATGACGGATATCCCTTCAGGTCGTTGTCCGGAAACGCTAAAATCTTTGCCTGCCCGTCTACCGGCGCTGAAGATTTCTGCACCGACTACTTTTACAACGCCAACCTCAGCGCTCTTAACAGCTCACAATTCACTGCCGCCGGCTCATCCGTTATCGCCTTCGGAGACTTCGGCAAATCCAGCCAACCGCATACCGGCAACCTGGCCTCTTCAGTGGGAGATATAGGCAATGCGCGCGTTCATAAAGGCGGCGTCCTCTATGTCTACGCCGATTCGCACATCAAGTGGTCCAAAGACGGCCGCCAGCAGGCGGATACTGACGTCTGGCTGCCGGTATCACCTTAACCGGGCATCTTATGTGTTACTCTCAAGACTTGTCCCCAATGCCTTCACTTCGCTATCGTACGCAATCCTTATCTTAGCTGATTTCCTTTATCCTTCCACTGTTTTAGCATAGAGCAACAAGGGATCTTCATTCAGCCTTGCCAGAGTATACTCTACCATCTCTCCGGCCTTTATAAGAAGCGCGTCTGCCTCGCCGACGATGCCGTAATGCATGATGCCCCGCTCGATATAGACATCATGCATT
>JAQVUQ010000129.1 GCA_028699365.1 bacterium
TGGCCGCTCCTGATGCTGACGAGATCGAAGCGGAAGTTATTGAGGAGGTAAGCGAAAATGAGCATGTTCAGGAAGGCTGAAAGAAGGAAGCAGAAGTTACGCCTGGCAATCTCTGGACCGTCAGGTAGTGGTAAAACCTACAGTGCTTTGCAAGTGGCCTTTGGTATAGGCGGGCGCGTGGTGGTGATAGACAGCGAGAGAGGCAGCGCGGATCTGTATGAGCATTTAGGCGAGTATGACGTATACACCATGCAGCCGCCGTATGAACCTGAAAAGTTGATGCAGGTTATAGCGGCAGCCGAGCGCGAGGGATACGACACCATTATCATCGACAGTCTCACTCACTACTGGGCCGGTGAAGGTGGCTTGCTGGAACGTCATGACAAAATGGGCGGCAACTCCTTTACCGCATGGGGGAAGATCACCCCCGTGCAAAACAAAATGGTAGATGCTATGTTGGCCAGTAAGTGTCATGTCATCGTAACCATGAGGTCTAAACAGGAATATGTTTTGACGGAAAAAAACGGCAAGCAAACACCCGAAAAAGTTGGTATGTCACCCGAGCAGAGGAATCAGATAGAGTTTGAATTCACATCTTCACTCGCCCTCAATATGCAGCATGTATCCGAGGTATCCAACGGCAAGGACCGGACAGGGCTATTCGACGGCAAGGCTATCGTGCTTTCGCAGGACACCGGCAAGCAACTCCTGGCATGGCTGGAAACCGGAGCAGATGCACCGGAACCCACCGTTACCAACGATATACAGGGGTTGCAGTCACAGACTGCCGCCAAGCCCTCTAAAACTCCCATAGTAGCCTACGGGGAGCGGATTAAAGCGCTGGGCTTTGAGAGCGCGGAGGCGAAGCAGATTGTCGCGCAGGTGACGGGAAAAAGCAGCGGTTTTACCGCCGAGGACTTTGCCAAACTTGATGAGTGGATCGCAAAAAACACGCCGCCTGAAGAGCCGGAGCAGAACACGATTGAAGGAGATGGAAATGAACAGGGATGAACTGAGGCAGGCCACTGAGGCTATATGGAGGGGTAACGTTCACAGGCAAGGCGTTGACAATTTGCTAGACCGCCTTAAGGGTAGCGATTATTATATGGCCCCTTGTTCGACGCAGCATCATCTGTCGTGTGAGGGCGGGCTTGCGACACACACCATCAACGTTTATGAGGAGCTTGTAAGCCTACTCCCGGATACTGGCATACCAGAGGAATCTATCACAATAGCGGCCATGGGACATGACCTCTGTAAAATAGGCTTCTACAAGCCGTCTTTCCGCAACAAAAAGAACGAGAGAACAGGGGCATGGGAGAAGGCGCCTTGGTATGATATCGAAGACCAGTTGCCTCTCGGTCATGGGGAAAAGAGCGTCATTTTCCTGCAGCAGTATATGACGCTGACCTTTGAGGAGATGATGGCTATCCGCTGGCACATGGGCGGATTCACTCCGGGCATGGACTATACACTACAACAGGCATGGAGTAAAGCGGCGCAATTGTGCCCGTTGGTGCCCTTGCTTCATGCAGCGGACTTGCTGGCAACGCACATCACGGAAGCCGAGGAGGTGACAGAGCGTGTTGAATAGATGCGTGTTGATAGGTAGGCTCACCCGTGACCCGGAGCGCAGATTTACCCAGAGCGGTAAATGTGTCACCTCCTTCAACCTGGCGGTGGATCGTAAATTCACCAACGCCAACGGCGAGAAGCAGGCGGATTTCATCGGCATCACCGCATGGGGAAAGCTGGCCGAGATAGTCTGTGACAACTTAAACAAGGGGCGCTTAGTAGCCGTTGACGGGCGCATACAGTCGGACAGCTACACGGACAAAAACAGCGGCGATAAGCGCACCCGCACCGGTGTTGTCGCCGAGGACATACGCTTCCTGGACTGGCCGAAGGACAACACGGCGGACACAAGCAGAGCCGGTAACGCTGGAAACGCGCCCAGCAACGATGATTACACGGACAACTATGAGGACTGCACACTGGACGATATGCCATTTTAAGGCCGTCTTTACGGCCACATGGGAGCGGTAGAGGCACACCCTTTATGAGGACAGCCGAGCCGGGAGGAAATAGTCGTGGGTATGGTGATCACCGGCCCGCTCCCTACCCTATAAAACGAGAGGAGGCATACCAATGGGGGAATTAACCCACGCTGAAAACCTACTCCTGAACAGCCTGAGAGATACCACCAGAGACGCGCCGAAATTCTCAGGCCAGATATACAGCGAAACACATCTCACAGGCCGTCAGATTCGCCTGTATGCTAACAAACTCATAGAGGCAGGGTATCCGGTCGTTTCGGTCAGCACAGAGGAGCCTAGAGGCTATTTTATCGCCCGTAGTTGGGATGACCTGGTATTAGGGACACGGCATTTGAGGAGTAGATTAAAATGCCTGTCGCATCGGATAAAGCAGTTAGAGGACATAGGGAGTAGAGAGTTTGGAGCGGAACAAATGGAATTGTGGAGGGAAGCGATATGAGACAGCATAAATTCCGAGCGTGGGATGAAGACAACGAAATTATGCGTTACTCAGAGAACGACGGAGAGGACAGCGCATACGGTCCCATAGTTTGGCAGATAGACAGCGAAGGCGTCCACTTCGAAGAGATGACGATGGTTGACGAATGTGTCGGCGGTGAGCACGAGCAAAACTACAGATACCGTGCTCCAAACCAGAAGATTATGGAGTTCACCGGCCTACACGACAAGGACGGCAAAGAGGCATACGAAGGGGATGTATTTAAGCGAAAATTTATGGACGACAGCGACATAGGAGTTATTAAGTTTAAAGACGGGGCATTTATTGTGAAGTGGATAAAAAATACTTTCTCGCAAGGCTTAATATACCATTTGCCGGAAGCAGAAATAATCGGAAACATTCACGAGAACCCCGACCTGCTTACTTCATCCGCTCCTTAACCAACGGATGAGTGGCAAGGAGATAGTTTATCATGTTGGAGAGCGAACGGCCTTGCAGTTCCCGCAACTCTTCAACAGCCTGGTATACGTTCTGGTCGATGGTCATGTTTACACGTTGCTTTGCCATAAAGGCATTATAGCAAACAACTGTATAAACTGCAACACAGTATTGTTTTATGGCATAAAGTATGATAATATAAAGATGGGGGAAATACTTTTGAAGGAAGGCATCGTGCAGGGTTATATTATCCCCATATCCAACGGCATACTGGACCCAAAACATGTAAATCAAATAGGTCAATCTCTATGGGTTTTTATGTGGATGATCGATAAGACCATAGGAGAATACGACGATAACGGACTGAGATACGGCAAGGTTCTTAACGGAAAAGCGTTTACCACCGGGGCGTTAGCTTCTGAGCTTGGCATTGATGAAAGAACTGTTAGAAGATACATAGCGCGCCTCAAAAAATACGAGTATATCACGGTAAAAAAAACACGTTATGGGATGGTGGCAGAGGTGACAAAAAGCAAGAAATGGAGAACGGACAAAAATGGCCGCACTGACATTTCCAGTCAGGACAAAAATGGCCGCACTGACTGTCCAGACCGGACAAATTTGACCGCCAGACCGGACAAAAATGGCCGCACCTATACAGACAGTACAAGTACAAGTACAAGTACTGACAGTACAGTACAGAAAAACACCGTAAAAAAAGTAGACGGTTTAGGGGAGGTTGTAGATCACTACTGCGAGACAGTCAAGAGAGTTACCGTCTCCGGAACAGACCGACAATTGATTATTGACCTCTTGAACGACGGTGTAACTACAGAGCTTATGAAACGCATAATCACGGAGCGCACAGCGGCCTATAAAGGCGACGGCATAAAGTCTTTCAAGTATTTCAAGGACGCCATTGTCGAGGCGGCAGGAGAAGCCAAGAGTAAAGAGCAGCGAGAGAAAGAATACTACGACCGCATCAACAGGCAGAACGAGGAAGAAGATGCTAAATACGGCCAACTGTTAAGAGAAATGGAGGCCGGTAAGTCATGATGATGCCACAAGATTTTGACGCCGAAAGGGCAGTAATAGCCTGCGTGTTTATGGATAATTCACTTTATCCAACCATAACAGCCGCCGGAGTGACGGCGGAGGTGTTCTATATGGAGCAGCACCGGGCGGTATGGCGTGCAGTTTCCGACCTGTATTCCTCTAAAACCCCGATAGATATATTCACAGTTGGCGACTGGCTGGAAAGCAAAACGGACGAGCAGACCATAGCCAATAGGCGCGTTTTAATGGAGTACGTTTCGTCCCTGGCCACCATTGCCAACGTTGAGACGCACGCCCGTATCATATACTCAAAATACCGCCACCGACAGGCAATCACAACGGCGCAGGAAATGATAAATCTAACAGCGGACACCGCAAAAGAGCCAGAGCAGATCATTGAGGAGATCGCCGAAAAGGCGCAGCAGCTTTCTAAAAACTGCCTGCCGTCAAAGAGCTTGAAACCCATATACGACTACGCCATTGATGAATTGCAGCGCATGGACATGGCGCGTAAAGACCGGGAACTGCTTGGAGTGAGAACAGGAATTACCCGGCTTGATATAAAGCTTAACGGAGGCTTAAAGGGCGGCGAGTTTCACATTCTTGCAGCGCGGCCGGGTATGGGTAAAACGGCTCTGGTGATGAATGTTCTGTCAAATATTGCCAAGTCAGGCAAGCGAGTTCTTTTTCTCCCTACTGAAATGACCGGCATGGCTCTGGCCAGGAGGGCAATATCTATACAGTCAGGCCTTGACCACCGCCGTCTGTCGATGGCAACGGTGAACGATGAGGAGATTGACGCTGTTGTCGCGGCCACAAATAACATGATGCGGCAGCAGGTGATAATAGAAGAGAACGGCTGCATCAGCATACCTGCCTTTAGAACGCTCCTGCATCGAGCTTGCAATAACGACAAGAGACCAGACGTTGTGATAATAGATCGTATCTGTCAGATGGAGGCAGTTAAGAACCACAACGGCAACCGGACCGGTGAAATTATGGAGATCAGTAAAGGGCTTCTTGGGGCAGCCAGAGATTTTAAACTGCCGATACTGGGAGTAACACAGCTATCCAGAGCCACAGAGGGACGCAGCGACAAGCGCCCGATACTGTCAGACCTGCGTGATTCAGGCAGCCTAGAGCAAGACGCCCACTCTGTAATGCTGCTTTACCGTCCGGACTACTACGAGTCGGATGAGTTGCAGCACACCGGACAGGCAGAGTTGATTATGGCTAAAAACAGGGACGGGGAAACGGGAACGATACTGCTACACTTTGACGCCGCAACAATGCGGATGATGCCGATCGACGGGAGGTATGAACAGTGATTTTCTGCGATAACGAAAACTGTCTATGGTGCGAAGGCGGCTCCTGCCAGAACCATCCGCATATAGTATGCACAGCGGCCAAGCTACCGATATGCGACAGCGAGAAGGTTTTGACGAATGAGGAGATTGAGAGAGTGATACTCCGTCAGGAGAGGTTGACCGGTAAGAGCTTTAGGAGGGGTGAGGGATGATAACCTGCTCAGTGCAAAACTGCGTCAACTGTGAGGAAGGTAAATGCCTTGCAGAGCAGACCATAATAAACTCCGATGGCGTATGCCTTACTCGTGAGGAATCGCAGGCAGAAGCAGCTACCTACAGGAGATACTACGAGTGGCTTTGCGCCAACTGCGGCAAGCCAATGGGTAAATTAACGGGCATTTATTGCGGAAAGTGTAGGGAGGGGAAGAAGTGAAGATTAAGATAGCTTATGGAACGGGAAAACGTGTATTGATGGTGGAGATGGAAGCGACTGCTGTCGAAGGAGCTCCGGGTCTGGCTGTGCATGGGGTGGTTATGATTGACGAGGAAGGTAAGTTATGTCAGTCATCATGCAGGTTCAACATAACACATATACCAAGCGGGCGCGCTGTTGGTAATTACTATTTCCCATCAGAGGAGCGGGCCATTAAAGCCGCAAACGGGATAAAGAACATTGCTGACTGGACCAAGAGCATGCACGAGCATGTCAGTATGGGTAACTGGTATACGGAAATAGCCCCCAAGGTTAAGGCGGTATTGGAGGCGCAAGAATGACGCTTGAATGCATCTTAACAGGCAGACCTACAACTAAGAAAAATAGCAGCCGCGCCATAGCCATGTATGGCAATAAAGCGGTTGCGTCACTACCGCCGAACATGATGATACGCGCTGGCGGTGTCAGACAGATAGTATTGCCGAGCAAGGCGTATGAGACATACGAAAATTCCTGTCTCGCACAGCTAAATGTTTCCGGGCGAATGTTTGTAGGCTGGCCCAAAACAGCCCGCCTAAACCTACGTGCCGTCTACTACATGCCGGATAAACGCAGCAAGCCGGACCTGGTAGGACTACTACAGGCAACGCAGGATATTTTACAAAAGGCCGGTATCGTGGAGGATGACGTATCATTTGTGAGCCTGGACGGGAGTAGGATAGCGGGGATAGACCGTAATTTACCGAGAGTTGAGATTGAGATTGAGGAGGTAGAGAGTTGAGCGACAATAATGAAAACAGGATACGGATAGGAGATATGGTCAAGGTCCGCTTTGGGCTTGATAGCGATATGGACATGGTAGGCATCGTTGAATATATGCCGTGTGCTACAGGCGATTGCTGGATTATACGTGATTTTGACGGCATGATTTTCTACGTGCAGACGTTTGCTTTTATACTGCGTTATCCACGCAGAGAGGAGGTCCAGCCATGACCAGAGCAGAGCAACTAATAGCCAGGCTATACAGGGCGCGGAAAGAGCATAAAGAAAGTAAAACAGAAGCGACAAGAATGCGCTCAAAGATACGGTCTTACGTATTTAATAGAGACTGTATGCGTTGTCAAGCTAGACGGATGCTGTGTCAGGAATACTGGGATAAGGCCAACAAAGCAGGTGCCGCCCTCCGTGCAGTGCTGCGTGAGGGGAAGAAGTTGAGTGAGGAGGTAGAGAGTTGAAGATTGTAGCAACAGTTAGCGACGTGACGGAGGTTGTCCACTGCGGCGGGCGTGCTGAGATTGTTTCCGCTGTTATCGAGATACCAGACGAGAGTTTGCCCGCCATAGTAAGGCAGCATTTAGCCCATAAAAAGCAGTGCAACGAGCATGGCTGCGGGTGTTTTAGTACAGTGTCATTTTCGTATATGGAGGAGGAGGTAGAGAGTTGATAAAAGTCACAGGAGAGAATGCAGCGGCCATAGAGGCTATTATCCAGAAAATTGCCAAGAGGGTAGTTTTTGAATTGCTATCGGCCAACAGGAAATACCCGCTGTTCAATAGCCCGCATGAGGCGTGGGGCGTTATGGAAGAAGAATGGGAAGAACTTAAGGACGACTGGAAAGCCAACAAAGTTCGCTCCAATGGGCATTTAGACGCGGAGGATGAAGCCATTCAGTTGGCGGCTATGGCAATCAAGTTTATCTTGTCGGAAGAGGTCAGATCCCAGGAGGTAACCCAATGAACCT
>JAQVUQ010000130.1 GCA_028699365.1 bacterium
AACTGAAAACAAGGACTTTGTCAACGATCCTTCCGTAGTTATCTGCATAGCAGACGGCAAGCCTGTGGACAGGTCTACGGATAAGGCTGGGACGGAGTTCTCCTATCCTCATGAATCCGGTAGAAATGTCCTTTTCTGTGACGGACACGTGAAGTGGTTTAGCATGGAAAAGGTTTCTACAATGTGCAGATATAGGATAAAATAGCAGTTAAAGAGGCGTTCTGTGAGAAAGCGAATCATTATAATTATTGTAGTTTTAATTACGGCATATGGCCTGGCCCGGTATCTCCATGCCGGAATCAGACTTATGAACCTGGCGGATAATGCAAAGCTGTTCCTATCCCGCAAAGAAGCCATCGATGTGTATGCTGTCTCTTTCACTCATGATATGGACAAGGACGGTATCAACGACCTGGATGACATTTGTCGTGGAGCCAGGGAGGAAGCCCGCAACCGTACGTATTACCATAGCGCATATTATAAAGGCGGTTATCCTCCTGAAAATGAGGGCACTTGCACGGATGTTGTCTGGAGAGCGTTCAAACGTGCAGGCTATGATCTTAAAGAGATGGTGGATGACGATATCAGCAGACATGTGATGTTATACCCGCGAGTAGACGGGCATCCGGACCCCAATATAGATTTTCGCAGGGTGCCTAACCTTGAAGTGTTTTTCAAGCGGCATGCGGAGATACTGACGACCGGGATCATACCCTGGGATGCCGCTAATCTGAAAGAATGGCAGAGAGGCGATATAGTTGTTTACGGTCCTCCGATTCAGCATATCGCCGTCATATCCGACAAACGCAGGCGTGACGGCGTGCCGTACATTATACACAACTGCGGGCCTGTGGCTACGGAAGAGGATATGCTGCTGGGATGGTCCAGCCCTCTTAAGTATCATTTCAGGTATCCTGATGTGAATGATAAAGATTAATGAATTATTGGAGCGGGGAGGTAAGTATGTTGAGAGAATCATCATTGTTCCTTAGCAGTAAGAAGGGTGCAACTTTGGGTGGCTTTATTGCCTGGGGAATGCTTTTGCTGTTGGCTATGGCTGTGACATACCCCGTTATTAACAGACGTCCTTGTCATGATTACAGGAGGGCCACCTGTCAGAGCAATTTGAAGCAGCTTGGCCTGGCGGCGTTTATGTACATGCAGGATTGGGATGAGCAATGGATGCCTTCCAAAGGCTGGGCCAGTGAAGCTGTTCTTGGTAACTATGTAAAGAACGATGGCGTTTTTGATTGCCCATTTGTGACCGGCACTACGACTATGCAGATAGACTATGAGTATAATATTCATGTTGCTGGAACCAAAAATAAAAACTTTGCAAAAGATACTTCCACGGTTCTTTGCATGGCTGACAGTAAACCCGTGAACAGGGCTGCAGACAGGGCCGGAACGGAGTTCCATTATCCCCATTCATCCGGTATGAATGTCCTCTTTTGTGACTGCCATGTAAAGTGGGTGCGGAAGGGGCGCGATTCTCAGGCGTATTCACTACGAATAAAGTAGGGCACCGTTTTGCAACCCGGCAACCGGCTGTAGTATAATCGAGTAATTGTATCAACGCTGATGGAGGAAACAATCATGTCGGAATTTAAAAACGTAACCGTAATCAGGGAAGCCAATGCTTATTTTGACGGCAAGGTGACCAGCCGCACCGTTCTCTTTCCGGATGGATCAAAGAAGACACTGGGCATAATGCTTCCGGGTGAATATGAGTTCGGCACGGCGGACAAGGAGATCATGGAGATCCTGGCCGGTGAACTGGATGTTCTGCTGCCCGGAGCCGATAACTGGATAACAGTAAAAGGCGGGGAGGAGTTTGAAGTCCCGGCTCAGTCAAAATTCAATCTGAAAGTCAGGGTGCTTACGGATTACTGCTGCTCGTATATAAAATAGTGAACGATATACATCCCAGCTAATTCTCATGGGGCCGCATTGCTGCGGCCCCATGGAGGAGTTGCCTAAGCTGCTCTGGGTAGCTCCGCTTCCCGTTCCGCTCTCTCCACAACCTGTTCCGACGGCACGCCCCCGGCATTGATCCTGTCTCTGTAAGCGAAAGACGGCCAGTTATCGGGGAGGTCGTTCAGATTGAAGTAATTCATATTATAAGGTTGAAGATCAACCTGCTCCTCAAGTATGCGGTTGACGTAGTCTTTATTGGACTCGAACACTATCAGAGGCTCTATGGTGTCCGTTCTGATTATGTCCCTGATATCTCTGTCCTCATATTTGTTCAGCAAGGCGTTGCACATCAGAACATGGGTTATCTCATCCTCGCAGAAGCGCTGCCATATGTTGCGTATGCGCTCATCGGTCTCGGTCTCGGCGCATGAGTAATAGTTATACGCCTCATTCAACTGCAGCAGCGTCATCAGTTCCAGGAAGCTGCCTCTGGGGTCGCCGGTAAGTTCGTACTGTGTTACGTGTTGTTCCTCAACATCGGCTATCTCGGAATACAGTTTGCGAGCCATGTTGTCGGGATACATGAAACCGTGCGATTTATAGAAGAGTTCTGTTTGTTGCTCGGCGGAGACTATGGTGAAATAGTTCATCCAGGTCTTGGCGTTGGCCCGATCTTTATCGAAGTGTCCTCTCATTTCGTCTGCCGGATGTCTGTGGTGAAATACCGTAGGGCGCCCCGGTTTAATTTCGGTTTTGCCCTGTGTGATAGTGACGGGGTCTTTCCTTTCCAGCACCTCCATCAGGCAGCCGTATCTAAATAGATGATCGAAGTCTTCCAGCAAGGCGAAATCGAGTGCTTTTCTTAACTGTTCATCCTGTTCGTTCTTGGCCAGGTTGGCCGTAAGATCCACTGCCACCTGCTCATAGGCAATGGTGGTTTCCACTACTGACTGATCGGGGGGATTCAGCCAGTTAACGGTTTGCTGCTGCTGGGAGTCTACGCGGCGGATAACGGATAGCTGTTCCTTTATTTCGTTGTTGTCTATCAAGCGATCCATCGCATGCGACGTGAGCACGCTGTTGTTCTCGATGCCGTTCATCAATATAACCCGGGTTCTGGTGTAAGCATCCACTTCATTCTTATCATAGGGCTTTGTTATCATATCGTTCCAGTTCATTGTCTGCTTGTCGATATCCCGCCCTTTGACGTCAAACGGTTTGAACTGAGCCATCGTTTCTTCCTCCTTTCTATTACGGGCGCAGCCGCAGCCATAAAAATATCAATGGCATTATTCCCGCTCTGGAGTGAGTCAAACTTGATGATTTTTATCATAGACGGCTTAGAGGAGTGGAAGCTGTTATCTCTTTACCTGGAGGCCTCCACCGTTCTGAGCCAGTTCTGAGCGATAAGGGCGTGGCCGGCTTTAGTGGGATGAACCCCGTCCGGAGTCCAGAAATCCGGCTGTGCCTGTGCCGACGCTTGGGCAAAGATGCCGTCAAGCGGCAACAACGTGGCTCCGAATTCCCGGGCCAGCCTGTGAACAACATCGATCTTGGGATCGAGATCCTCTCTCCAGCGAAGGCGGTCTTCAGGGACCGGCAGGACGAAAGGCTCGCACAAGATGATCCCGGCACCCGTATTCTCTCGCGTTGCGGTAAGAAGCTTACGGTAATGGGCTTCGAAGTCTTCTGTCGAGGTGGGGTCGTTGCGGTCGTAACGCCGCCAGGTGTCATTGATGCCTATCAGAATCGAGACCAGATCGGGCTTGAGATCGATGCAGTCCTGCTGCCAGCGATTGACGAGATCGCAGGCACGGTTGCCGCTGATGCCGCGGTTGATGAAGCTTACCTGCATCTCCGGGTAGAGGGCGGAGAACCAGGCAGCCGTCAGCATGGGATAACCCTGCCCCAGATCGTTGAGATCCTCGCGGCTTCTGCCTGCATCAGTAATGCTGTCGCCCTGGAACAGCACGACAGAACCATTTTTTATAAGTTTCATTTGTGCTTCCCCCTGAAGTATATTTAAACGTAAATATGTTAGCCTATCCGGCCTGCAGATGCAAGTGCTTGAACAGGAAAAGCATATATCAATCGCATTCGGAGCTGACGGTTTTGTGCTATTATATAACGAGTTCAAAAGTTCTGAATTCCGGATAAGGATGGATCACCGTGTGGGGAAGGAAATCGGAAGAGGATAATCTGTATCACGAACTACTGGAACTGCTGCAGGAGGGCTGTGGCTGTCTGCTGTGTACTCTGGAAGAAAGATATGCTCGTAAGTACCTGGAGATGATGCTTTACGAAATGGTCAATGATATAGATACGCGCAAAGAGCTTACCCTGTCCAGGGGGTGTTGCCGTCATCACGCTCATTTGCTGGCCGGCATGGGGGACGGATTGGGGGCGGCTATTATCTACAGTGATCAGGTGGAACTCTTTCTACAGTTCATCGACAGGGAAGCAGAGGCCGGGCAGCGTGGTGCCGCCAAGGGTATTTCGACCAGGTGGAACGATCATCCGGAGTGCCCCGTCTGTCTCCGGGAGCGGGAAGCCGGGGAGAGATTTGCCAGGGCTTTGCTGAATGGGCTCAAAAAGACGGAGATGCGGAATGCCTTTGCCGGCGGCACCGGTTTGTGTGTGTCTCATTTTCTCAGGACGATGGAAAGCGTCAAAGACAGAGGAACGAGAGATTTTCTGTTTACCGCTCAAAGGACCATCCTGCAAAGCCTGCTTGCGGACCTGGATGAGTTCAAACGCAAGAACGATTATCGCTTCAGGCACGAGCCTTTCGGCCGGGAGAAGGATGCCTGGAAGCGGGCGATATCGATGCTGACGGGTGATTAAGGGCGTTTCTCCACTTCACCCTGGGACAAATGTGTAACGAAATTGCTTGTCAAACGTATAATATATGGAGGATATATGACCAGGGCTGTAAGGAAGGAGTCTCGATTCCATGTTGAAGCGATTATGCCTGATAATATCGATCCTGTTAGCTCTGATTGCAATCTCCTCGGCCTGCCTGTTTATATTTCTTCCATACCGCTGGAAGACCGTAGTTCTGCATCTTCCCTATCGTTGGAATGCGGTTATCGTGCATCACAGCGCCAGCAGTCAGGATACCACGCTGTCGGAGGTCAATGCATGGCATATTCAGCGCGGCTTCAACGGTATAGGCTATCATTACTTCCTGGAGATACATGACGGTCACGCTTATTTAAAGAACGGACGTCCGACCAATATGTTCGGGGCTCATGCCGACAGGTATAACGGCATAGCGCTGGGAATATGCGTAGCCGGCAATTACGAGACAGAGCACATGAGCGAGGAAGTCTACCAGGATGTTCTCAAAGCTGTGGAACATGTCTGCCGGAAGCATGATATATCGCCCGACAGAGTTTGGGGCCATCGCGATGTAGCCGCCACCGCCTGTCCGGGCAAGTATTTCCCGCTGGACAGGCTGAAGAGGGATCTGCACCGGAGGTTGGGGACACAGTAGTATTTGCCTTATCCGGCCATTTTTTGTAAACCTTGACGGCGGGATAATTTATGCCAACAAGGTTGCCTGTGAGGCGCTGGATTATGATGCCGGACAACTGGCCGAAATGATGATACAGGATCTCGTTTCTACGGATGCCATGCCTGTAGTGGAAATCTAACTGGAAATTCTGATGGAGAAGCGAAGAGCCGCGTTTGAGATTGCTGGCAGGAATAGGTCGGGAGCTGTCATACCTATGGAGATTCATGCCAGCCTGCTCTCATTCAGAGAGAGTGAGGCTGTCCTTGTCATTGCCCGTGACATCACTACCCGCAGGCAGCAGGAGGAGGAACGAGAGTGCCTGTTGCAGGAGACAGGGCAACGAGCCGAAGTTTTGAATGCCGTTATAGAGAGTACTCATGCCCACCTGGTTCTGCTTGACCGCAGCTTCAGAATTGTGATGGCTAACTCCGCCTATGTAGAGGGTTCAGGGTATACACTGCAGGAGCTTATCGGTCAGGATCATTTCAAACTCTTTCCCAATGCCGAGAACGAGGCCATCTTTCAGCAGGTCCGCGCTACCGGAAGCGCCTACAATGCGTGTGGGAAGCCTTTCGAGTATGCTGACCAGCCCGATAGGAGTATAACGTACTGGAATTGGCTCCTTAATCCGACAGGTAATCGCCTCTGATAGAGTGGAGATAAGGCCGGCATCGGGACTACCTCCCGTATCCGCAGATCCCGGGTATCTGGAGCGTGTTTTCGTCAATCTGCTCAGCACCTGCGTGAGCCCTAACAACCATGGCAAAATAATAATTGTAGAGGCAGCCACCGGTTCATTGCCGGCAGGGAGGAGACCTGTTCTTCAGTCTCCTCCCCGATGCCGTTTCTGACTTGGTTATTCAGTCACTATAACCGTGCCGGTCATACCGCTGTGTATTCTGCAGTGGTAAGGGTATGTTCCCGTCTGGGTAAAGGTAAAGCTGTATCTCTGACCGCTGTTTACCGTAGCGTCAAACATACCGGTCGCACGTCCTTGTTGCCCGGACGTGACGGTATGGACGTAGGGATCTCTGTTTACCCAGGTTACAGTGGTGCCTCTGCGGATAGTTATCTGCTGCGGCTGGAATTGCGAATTCCTCATTGTGACCGTTGCCTGTGCTCCAGGCGTTCCGTCACCTGTGGGCGGAACCATTTTGAAGACAGCGCCGGTACTGCCGGAAGGCCCTGGATTCATACTGGTCAGCAGGTAGAGTTCATTATCCGCTCCCTGTCCGAAAGCCAGCAGATATCGATCCAGTCTGCCGGTTTGTCTCAGACCCGGGAAATTCACGGGTCTGAAAGTCCACATACCGCTGCCGGATGCGGGCGGCATAGCCACATAGACTCTGCCGTCCGGCCTGCCTGCCGTAGCGGTCCAGTTCCCAAAGACGTAGAACTGATCCTGTTGTCTTAGTTGCACGTCGCTGCCCCTGTAGACGTAGCCGCCGATTATGGCTATGCCCATATTATGTCCGTGCTCTATGATGGGATCTGTCAGCGTTTCTCCGCGAGGACCGCTATTGGGACAGGTGGCAGGAGGGTTGTCAGGATCGTTGGGGTTGAAACAGTGGGTTCCTTCTTTAATATTCCAACCGTAGTTACCGCCTCTGGTGACGATATCCACTTCCTCCCAAAGATTCTGGCCGACGTCCCCGACGAAGAGCCGGCGGGTGCCGCCTGCGTCAAAGGACATGCGGAAAGGATTCCTGAGGCCCCAGGCATATATTTCCGGGCGCTCACCACCGGTGGCCTGGGAAAAGGGATTGTCCGGAGGAATAGCGTAGGGATCACCGCTATTCACGTTTATACGCAGAATTTTGCCCATCAGTTTGGTGACGTCTTGTGCATTGCCTGTCACAGGCGTATGGCCGACGCCGACATCGTTGGCTCCTCCGCCGTCGCCGGTGGAGATGTAGAGGTAGCCGTCGGGACCAAAGGCAAG
>JAQVUQ010000131.1 GCA_028699365.1 bacterium
CAGGCCCCTCCGCCGAGGTGATCATAAGATCATCAAGCCAGGCCTCGCCGCTGCTCAATGAAGCCCCGCCTCCCATGGAGTGCCTGAACTCGAACTCCGCCGTCACGGCGCCTTCCGGAACATCCAACAGAGCGCTCTGGTATTCCCACCTGAGCTTCGACGACTCGGTATTCCTGGTTCGCCGCTCCCCCAATGGGCTGGGCAACACTTTAAGAGTACGTTTATAGCCTACTGCCTTGCCCGAGCCGTCTTTGAAAACCGACCGCACTTCCAGACCGTAGGTATCATCAGAGCCCCAAACGGCACCCGATGCCAGCCAGCCGCTTACCTGCAGCGATCTACACCCCTTCAGGTCAACGGAAGACGATATCCAGGTCGGGGCATCCTTAGGATGCCCCACATTACCTACATAAATCGAGCGCCCGCCCAGCCGTCCGGACTTCTCCCAGCGAGTGCCTTCCACGCCGTTATCATGCCAGCCGTCAGGCGTTGACTTACCGGCATCAAAGCGACACGACAGCAGAGTTTCCGCTCCGGATACGCCGGCAAACGACATTATAACGGCGGTCAAAATCAGCATCAGTATTACTTGTATCCGAAACGACATCCTTTTCAGCCTCCGGCATCCGTTCGTTTTCACCCGCCATACCCCGTTTAAGGTCTGGGTATCCAGAACCCACTGGGGTCCGTATTATTCCAAGCGGCCTTAACAGGTATATCCGCCGTGCGCATCCAGGCTACATGCCCATCCACGTACGCTACGTTGACACCTTGCGTATGCCTGGAAGCGACATACGAACTCAGTCCTATACTGAATTTACAATCCGCCTCCGTCAGCAGCATGACATCGGCAGACTTAGGCACATCCGGTATGCCGCACCACTTCGCACCGGCGGCAACCGTCCCGGCATCACCGGTTATCCAGGGGTTAATGCCGTAATCGGTACCGCCCTTGCTGGTGAACCAAGTCCCGTTGTAGACAACATCGCTTCTTTCATTATCCTGCGACGGACAAACGAGAACCCCTTCAGGCTTGGTGCTGTCCAACTGTCCGGCAAGATTGAGCCCTTTGGCATCCTTGATTTGATTGGGCGTGCCCGCTATATACTTGCCGAGTATTAGATTGGCCACCCACGAATAGGGGCTGCGAGCAGTATTTCTGCTGTAGTGAGGGAAACGGTCCCAGTCTTCGCAATACATATGCAAGGCTGTTGTTATCTGTTTCAGATTGCTCTGGCAGGTAGCCTTCCTGGCACTCTCCCTGGCAGAGTTGAATACAGGGAAGAGTATGGCGGCAAGCAAAGCGATAATCGCAATAACTACCAAGAGTTCTATAAGTGTAAAGCCCATTTTTCTTCTTGCGGTGTCGTTAACAAATTCTCCACTTATCATCGGTAACCCTCCTCCTTACTGTTTTGTATACGTATTATCTCATCCGAGTTATCAATTGTCAATAGTTCTTGCCGGGTTTTGCATACATATTATATCGCCAGGCATAGGCTGTCCAGTAGCGGCAGGGGGCAGTCATCATAGCCCCCTGCCGCCATACTGAAAGAATCCGCGAAATACTAGTTGAATAACAGGTGGCCGTAAATTTCAGGATCTACGTTTCCACGCCAGGTGGTCCTGTAAGTCCATACTCTTATACTGTACATTACCTGCAATCCGCTGATCGATTCGGAGGTAAAGTCGACGCCGCCAAGGGCGCTTATGGGTATGCGTGCCTCCAGTTTCCATTCGTTACCGCTGATACTGTACCTGTATTCCCAACCGCTGTCGTAGCCTATATCCTGGGTACCGGCTGCCGATAACTGGTTGTAGAAGAAATCGTATTTGGGATCGGCCGGCCCCTGGGGCGCGTTGGGATCATAAAAGGCCTTGAAAACGTAGGTCTGATTGTGATTGTGTGCCGCGTCCAGCATGAACTGCACCGTATCTATGCCGCCGCTGACGTTCAACCTGCCGTTTGCGCCAAAGTAGAGATATTGATCGTCATACATCACTCTGAACGTCATGTTTCTGTCCGGCGGCGCGAGATCGTCACCGTTCTCCAGAAAGCCCGTGCCGGTACCGGCCTGCTGCCAGGAAGGCTCGTTCATCAGGCCGTCTATGGTCATGACATCGTAGGTTCTGAGCGCGGTGGCTTCTTTCAGATAGTATTGCAGCGCCGGCCTGACCGTGTTCTGATACCAGGAAACGCAGGAGGTGAGCGTCTGCTTCATATGGTCCCAGTCTCTCAGGACGTTTGAATCATACAGACTGGCCGTAGTCGCGCCTATTCTGCCGCCGATGACGGCGGGACCGGTATAGGTCACAGCGGCCCAGGTCTTGGTCTTGGTGCATTGCAACGCCCCGTCGGCATAGCATCTGACGGTGGACAGGCCATCATAGGTAACAACTATGTGGTGCCATAGACCGTCGTTAAGAATCTTCGACGGAGTCATATAGCCGACGCCGGTGACGTAGACCCTGCCGTTATACGCCGGGGTGTTGACATAGTTGCGGTCTATTACTATAGAGCGAAAGAGCGTTGCTCTGGTGGCATCGGTAAAGCGATCCATCAGAATATGTGCCGACCAGATGTCATCCGACTTAAACCAGGTGGAAAAGCTGAAGGCCTGGCTGTTCAATCCTGAAGTATAGGGCACTATGGCCAGATTGCCGCTGCATCCGTTGAAATAGATGCCGTTGGTATTCTGGGTACCCTGCACCTTGAGAACATCGCCCTCCAGCAATGTGGCTCCCGTGTGCCCGGAGATATCCGTCGCCGTTCTCCCCTGTGTCTCCTCATAGTTCAAGGCATAAACAAAGTCATTGACTGGGATCGTGCCGGCGTTGATGACCTGCTGCAGCGTATTCTGATAAAGCGCCGTTATTTCGGACTGTGCCAGCGCACGATTGAAATAAGCCGTTTCATCCAGGGAATCCTGTCCGAAGTTAGCAGCCAGACTGACCTTCTCAGTCGCTTCCTTGGCTTGTAGCCTGCCGGTCAGGTCAATCTCAGACAAGGCTGTTACCGGAGAAAGCAGGCTGCCGAGGGAATCGATCTGTTGCGTGGTTCTGTCTATTACATCCTGTCGGGACTCATACGGTAAGGGATGAAAGACAATGCTTTTTATCGCAGAGGTGAGATCGTAAAGATCATCCCAGTGATTTAAGCCCATGATTTCCCTGCAGGCAAGCTTCTCACTGTAATCGGACGAGTAAGCTTCAGGATTCCAGAGCCAATCGCAGAAAGTGACTTTGGCCAGCGGATTGCCGGACTCCATGGAAATGCCGTCTACGACATCGCTCAGCCCTGCGGGACGCGCGGGAACACCGTAAAAATAATCATCGATGTCGTATATCGGACAGTAAAGCATGGCCTTGACCTGGTTATCCGCCAGTATGTTGTTTCTGAAGTTGTTGACCACAACGGAAGGCGTAATCACACTGTTCACTTCCGGTCCGTTGGTATAGGTACCCACTCCGGCCGGCAAGGTGCCCAATGCCCTCATCCGCGTGCCGCCGCTATCATACTCAAAATTTCTGGCAAAATAAAACTGCGGCATGAAGTGAAACCGAGTGGCCGGATTTGTCTGCTGGATGTTGGCGGCTACCCCATCGATGACATCGCGGATAGCTTCGTAATAATCACCGCCGCCCACTACCGGTTTATCGCCCTCGACATCGTCGAATTTCAGAGAGAGAAGCCGCTTTTCACCTCCGACGGCAGGTATCAAAGCCGTCATGGCCGTGATGGTGGCGTTCACATCCAGGGTGTAATTGGGGGACTTTATCGGGTGGTATTCATATTCGTAAAGATCGGCAAAATTCTGCAGTTGTATCTCCTTTTTCATGATGCTGGCGTTAACCGTATTTGCCTTGTAGAGTCCCTCGAAACCCTGCAGCCGTTTGAAACCTCTGCTGGAAAACGTCGGCCAGTCTTCGATAAAACACTGCCTGACATATGCATCTCCGCTGCCGTCGATATATGTCAGTTGACGCAGCGATTGCACAGCCCAGAACTCCGCCTGGCGATCGACACCGTTAAAGATAATTATATTGCACGGGTATAGCGCCGGTATCCACTCCACATGCAATTTATAGCTCTGGCCATAGGAGAGATTGTAAAGGTTGGCAGGAACGGAGAGGCCGGAATTTATGGCCAATTGTATGGCGTCCGATCCTTCCAGGACCAGAGTATCGTAGTTGGTGACATCGATAGTGCCGCTGCTTTGAACGGCGACGGTACTCCATTTGCCGAGAGCCGCCAGCAGGTGCTCCCGCCCGTTCCGCAATTCACCGAGATGGGGTGCTACCAGCAGAACCCTGCCCAGCTTCAGAACTTCATCGTCCATCACAGTAACGGTTTTGGGCTTGGGCACGATATCCAGTTCCAGATAATCGGGCATGGTATCCGGCACTATCTGGTTTATGGGATAAAGCAGACCGGAATAGGTGCCGGCCTGGACGGATGTTGCTTTTGCTCCCAGATAGAACAGAGCAATAACCGTCGCCAGAACAAACAAACAGTATCTCTTCATTTTTTTCAACCTCCTCTTATATTATTCGAATATCATGTGACCGTACAACTCGGGGTCCACATTACCACGCCATTCGGGACGATAGCTCCACAGGTTCCGCCCATACATCACTTGAAGGCCTGAGACATGGCCGGAGGCTGAGGATATTCCAAGGGCTGCCAGCGGTATGCGCACTTCAAGCTCCCAGGCTTTATCAGTGAAGGTATAGTTGCAGGTCCAGCCGCTCTCATACGTAATATCCTGCTTTGCTCCGCCTGTCTGACTGAAGAAAGCATCGTAACTTGCACCGGGACCGGTTCCTTCTTCGATAAAGTCTTTACCTTCGCTGGTGCCGGATTGAGAGCCGATAACCGTAAAGTCGTAAGACTGGCTGTGATTGTGTGCCGCATCCAGCATGATCCTCAGAGGATCAAACGCCCCGACAGCGTTTTTAGCCCCTCTGGCACCAAGGTAAAGATAATCCTTGTCGTGCAACACCATGAATTCCATATTTCCGGCCGGAGCTACAGGCTTGCCTGCTTCCAGGAAGCCGGTGTTCACCCCGGCAAGCTTCCAACCTGCGTCATCAAGGTGTCCGTCTATCTTGACCGGCTCTCCGGCCTTTACGGCAGTTGCTTCCTTGACGAAAAATTTCAATGAAGAGGCGGTTCTCTTTTCGTGCCACTCCACGTTTCCAACCAGCATGGCTTTCATATTCTCCCAGTTGCGAATGGCTTGTCTACTGTAAAGGCCCGGATCCTTCGGCCCCATCGTGCCGCCGATAAACACGGGATCACTGCTTGCTGACCTGCTCAGAGCCTCCGTCTTCCTGGTACACTGCAACTCGCCGTCAAGAAAGTAGCTGAACTCTCCCTTGGAGTCACGCATGACGATAAGATGATGCCAGCGGTCGTCAGCCAGGACGGCTGAAGGTTGCAATACCCCCAGACCCGTGACATACAGCTTACCGTTGGCCGGATCGGTCTTTCTCTCCATGGGACCTGTCATGACGTTATCGGCAAAGCGCTTCCCGTTTTCAGCACCGGGATGGCTGAAAAACATATTATAGGAAGTGAGATCGTTACACTTCACCCAGAAAGACAGGGTAAACTCCTGGCTGTTCATTCCGGGAACAAAGGGAACCACAGCCATGGTGCCGCTGCTGCCGTTTAAATAGAGACCGCCCCCGTCATGAACACCCTGGCTGCGAAGAGCGTCTCCATAGAGCACTGCAGGACCGGCGTGACCGCTCAAATCGTATACCTGTCTCCCCTGCGCTTCCTCAAAGCCCAGAGCAAAGGCAAAATCCTCTTTGGGAATAATCTTTTCCTCCACGATACGCTTCAGCGGTTCCTTATTAAGACGCTTGATCTCTTCGGGCGAGACCGCCCTGGTAATAAGGGCCATATCATCCAGATGGAATTTACCGAACATCCTGTCGGCCGAGCGTTCGTACTCCTCCTTCACCTGAGTGCGTCCGGTAAGATCGGCATCCGCAAGAGCGTTGACTTTGGAGAGATACCCGCGCAATCCGGCTATCTCACGCTCGGCTTTCTCTATGACCGTCTCCCTCTTTTCATACTTCAACGGATGGAAAGAAACGCGCTTCATGGCGGATATGAGATTATAAAGATCCTTCCAGCGCTCCAATCCCATGATCTCCCGGCAGGCAAGCATCTCGCTGCGCTCGACGGAGTAGTTTTCGGGATTCCACATCCAGTCACAGTAAGTCAATTTGCTTAACGGGTTGGCGGATTCCACAATGAAGCCGGCGGCCTGACTGCCGATTTCCGCTGATTTGGGCGGAACCCCGTAGAAATACCCGTCTATGTCGTATATGGGACAGTAGATCAAGGCTCCGACGCTTTTGTCGGCTGATATGTTCTCCTTGAACAGGCGTATGGAATCCGTCGGCACTATCAGGCTGTTGACCTCCGGTCCGTTGGTCATAACGCCTACACCCTGGGGCAGCGGTCCCTTCCGGCGCAATGCCTTTCCGCCCCTGCCGAACTCCCCGTTCCGGGAAAAATAGAACTGCGGCATGAAGTAGAGCGTCGTTCCCGGAGCCGTCTCCCTTACTCTGGCCGCCGCTGCATCTATAATCGCATGCACGGATGAATAATAGTCACCGTATTTATCGGCATTTGCACCGACAACCGGCTTCTCGCCAACCACATCGTCCATCATTACGGCCACGATGGATTTTTCATTCTTCCTGGCATCGATCAACTTGTTCAGCTCTGTTATGGCTTTCTCCGGATCCAGCACCGCTTCCTTGTTGAAAGCCTTAACGGGATGGTACTCGTATAATGATGTATCGGCGAAGCAGTTGCGCTGTATGTCTTTGCGCATGATCGAGGCATTGACCAGATTTGCCTTGTACAACCCCTCAAAACCCTGGAAACGCTTGAAACCTCGCAGTTGCAGCGCCGGCCAATCCTCTACCGCCCCCTCCCTGATATACGCTTCCCCGGCGGGATCATTATAACTCATCTGTCTCAGGGTCTGGATAGCCCAGAAATCGGCCTGACGATCAAAACCGGCCAGAGCGACGACGTTCATACCTGCCTTGGCATCGTATGCCACCTGCAAGGCATAACCCTGCGGCTTCATGCCGCCAAAGATGCCTTTATCTATGGATAATCCGGCAGCCTGCTTTACGGCCTCCGTACCCACAAGAACTACAGTGTCGTAACCCCTGGTCTCAGCTCCCGCCTTGTCGCTGACGGTGATATTGCGCCAGTTGCCCAACAGAGACAGCAACTGCTCCCGTCCCGATCTCAGTTCCTCGATTTGCGGAGCCACCAGCAGAACTTTGCCGGCTTTGACGGCGTAATCGGTAAGCCTGGCC
>JAQVUQ010000132.1 GCA_028699365.1 bacterium
TTTTCTTGGCGAGGTGAAGAAGTAAGTTTTTACCCTACAACTTTCTGACATTCCACTAAGGCCGCTATCCCGCTTCTCAAGCGGGATACGGCCTTGCTTGCCTCCGCTTTGCTGCCAAAGTCAGGTTATAATGCTTTGAAGAGTGTAGCTAATTTAAAATTGTTTGTCAAGCGCCCGCCCCCTGTCAGAGGAGGTTGAGTAGATTTTTCAACCCGGGATATAGTTGAACAGATTTGGTATTTATGGAACAGGCATCACGTATAACGTATAAGCCGTTTGAAGGAATTAATTGCTTTTTGTTGAATCAGGCGTAAACTGAAAATCCGGCATCATCAAAATGCTTGTCAAATCCCAGATACTTATCTATACCGTTATTCCGCATTGTATGGAAACTGAGTGCGTCAACGAGGCTGACCTTTGTGGGGTTTTCTCTCTCAAGATACTCTACCGCTGACTCGTGCATGTCATCATCGATCCAGATGATGGTAAAGCTGTGAACGTCTCTTAAAAATCTTACGGCTATATCCAAGCCAAGCCTTCTCTGAAGCAAGGCTGCGGATTCGACGATTACGTAATTATGGGTGACTATCTCCTCATTGCGCTCAAGCGCCAAGTTTAAAATACGCATTGCGTCATCATGATATTGATCATCTCGATCTGCAAGGGCATAGATACCGGAGGTATCAAGGAATATCATCTGAAGTCCTCCGACAGCGCTTCATCGTGACGAGCGGATATATCTGACCGCCCTGATGCCCCCGCACCAATAAATGACAAACTGGGGGATCTGTGCTGTTCACCCACTAATAGATGCTCCCGTAGAATATCCCTTGCAACAGCAGACATGGATTTGTGCCGTTTATGAGCTGTTTGCCTCAATGACGCATAAGTAGCATCATCCAGTTGAAGTTGAGTGCGCACCACACCGATCACCTCCATCATACTGATTGCACAATTACATTATACCATCATGATGTAAATCTACAAATGTTAATGAATAGATTTATCAAATCTGGTATAATATTTTTGGATGTTGTAAGCGACAGAGGGCTCAGACCAAGAATCAAAGAGCGTATATTGAAGGAGGCAATTGCTCTTTGAGAAGCGATTACGAACGTCTTCTTGATATAATGTCCTTGTACATCAGTATTTCGGCATCGATCCTCAGGAAATATGGTCCACGGTTGAAAAAGACATCCCTCTTCTGAAAAGCCTGATTTCTAATATCATCAACGCAGGCAATGGAACCAGCCTCTAGAACCATCCCGTAATTACCGTTATTCTCATTTCAGACTGTATAAGCCTCAAAGAACCCCTTTTCTTCTTTAGCCCCTTCCGAAAAAGCCAGCAACAGCGGTTCCTCACGGTGCCGGTAAGTAACAAGGTGCAACCCTTGACATTCGCTTGTAGATACAGTCTTACCGTCAATTACCACTTTGGCATGCTTATCCAAGGCTATCTCTCCGGGGGTGCCAGCCCTGCCGTGCAGATAGAACCTGTTTCGCTCTCCATCCGCCGGCACCATCTCGCTGCTGCAATAAACCAGACGGATTCCGCTCTCCAGCACGGTATCCATAACCAGGCATCTGGCTTCATGCGGCTGCAGCTCTATGTCGAAGCTGACCCGCAGGCCATTCCGGCGCGGCACGCTGATGCGGCTGGCACCGTACTGTCCGGTTACATTCATCAAGGTCAGAAACGAAGTTTCCGCACCGCGCCGCAACAACAGGCCGTGCAGCCAGTTACCTTCAACAATCAGATCGCTGTTCCCGTCCATGATGCTGTCCAGCACTTCCGCCCAGAGCTTTAAGCCGGCGGCACTGGTAAAGCTCATGTCTATCCCGGCTACGATGACCTGCCCTCTGTCTGCCGGCAGGCGACTGATGACGGGACGATCCTGGTACGTAGCTAGCGCCTGACTGCCGGCAGGATAATCATGCACCCAGATCCAGCCGTTGACGCCGCACTTATCCTCCTGACCGAAGCCCACAACTCTGGTGCCGTAATCCATGATCCGGCTGCCGGCCGGGCGTATCTGCTCCTGCAGCTTTACTCCCAGTCTGTCCGCCAGACGGGTATCGGTCTCTCCCTGAAGATCGGTGACTGGTATAGTCGGGTAAAAGACGCAACTTCCACCGTTATCCAGATGCTCCAGCAGGTAATCTACTGCTTCTCTCTCCAGGCTGCCGGTGCAGGGCACGATGAGGCTGCCCTCACCGGGCCGGCGATTGGGATTGACCAGCTCCAGCATGTCCCAACTCCGATTCAAACGGCTCAGCAATATGGTCGCTTCTTTGGTTTTGCTCCAGACTCCTGCCCTGGCCGGCACCGTCTGTTTGGAGACTCCCTCGTAGCCGTCCAGCCAGTCATGCCCGGACGCACTCTCGCCTCTGTCCAGGACGGGCTCGGCATCAAAGGTCTCGCCTCCGGGAACGGCTCTGTCCTGCCGGGCGGCATCCTCCAGTTGTGCCGGCATCCCCAGGAAATCGAGTTGGCGCTGTCCGGGGGTATAAGCTACGGTAATACCGGCTGCAGGCTGAGCTGCAATAAGCTCCTTTTCCCAGCCCTGAGCAAATTGATAAAAGCGCTTCTGGCTGTGCCGGCTCCAGTTCAGCTTCCCTTCCACATCCAGGCTGGAGTTCTCCCAGTAATACGGTCCGTCTATGGTATCTTCATAGGGACTGTTGCCTGCGGCATAGGGATAAATGACAAACCCTGACAGGCCTCTTCCCAGCCCCAGGCGCATCAGCACTTCCCAGTTGATCTGAGAACGGCAAAGCCGTGCTATGTACCAAGCGGCGTTGATCTCCAGCGACATGGCCGGTCCTCCCCAGGGACTGGATTTGACCAGTTCCATGCCGATGGCGGGGTTGGCTATGCCGTCAAGATCCATTATCCTGTCGGAGTAGGTATGGCAGGCGGTGAAGCCTGTCTGCCCTCTCTCTTTGAGCTCTCTGCCAAAGCCGGCATGATCGCCGTGCCCGTAGTAACCGGCCACCGGTTCATTGAAGACTATGGGCACCCGGATGCCGTCTTCCCTGGCCCAGTCGGCCAGTTGCGCTCCCCAGTCGGCAAAGAACCATCTCTTGAACTCCATCCAGTCCAGGCCGCGGTTCCTGCCTCCCGGAGAAGAGGGATAACTGCGAGGTGCTTCTATCTCGCTGAAGCTCTTATAGCCTGCGGCGTATCTCTCATTAACGGCTGCTATATCCTGATTATACTTCTTCTGCAGCCAGTTGGGCCAGGTCTGCCCCAATACCGTGGGATCGTAAAGGGAGTTGAGCATCCCGTAGCTCCAGGCGGCGGACAGCTCGTTGTCTGGCTGAAGGAGGACGACCGGGCCGCCCCGGTGGATATCGTATTCGGCTATCAGGGGCACTATCCGCTTATACCACCAGCGCACATAGCTCCGATACAGGGGCTCTCCTTCGGCCGGTACTGGTCTGCCGGTAGCGATCTGCCCGTCGCTTCTGCGGCTCATGGTCTCGGGGTGATCCCGAAAAAGCCACTCGGGGAAACCGCCGCAGCGCAGTTCGCTGTTGACAAAAGGGCCGGGGCGAGCGATCAGCTTCAGCCCGCTCTCCGCCGTCATATCCAGAAAGAGCCGCAGGTTCCTCTCCGGCATTGTCCGGCCGTCGAGGTCTACCTGCCCTTCCTGCGGTTCATGCCAGTACCAGGGCATATATGAGGAGACTGTATTCAGTCCTCCGTCCACCGCTTTATTCAGCCTGTCTCTCCAGGCGCTCTGCGGCAGGCGAAAATACTGGATCTCTCCGCCTAATAGTATAAAGGGTTTCCCGTTTACAATAAGATGTTTATCACTATTCACAGAGATATCCGCCTTTAATCAAACTGCTATAGCGTCTGAGGTTCTCCAGTCCTATCTCCAGAGCCTGGCGGTTATCTTCCATGCCCTCGAACTCTATTGAGAGATAGCCGTCATAACCGGCATCCTTCAAGGCCTTGATGCAGCCTGCCGTATCAACATTGCCGTGCCCTATGATGGAGCCCCGCAGACAATTGCCGCCTCTGGAGCTGAACCATCCCGTACCCGGGTCAGCCTCAGCCGGTTTGATATGAAAGTCCTTGGCATGAGCGTGAATGGCATGAGGCGCCATACGGGTTACGGCCCGCAGAGGATCGTCATCGGCACAGAGGAAGTTGCCTATATCCACCAGCCAGCCGAAGTTGGCATGGTTTATCTCTTCATACAACACGGCACAGCGCTCGCTGTCCTGGATAAGAAAGCCGTGGTTCTCCACCATGGTCCTGATGCCTTTATCCGCTGCATACTCCGTTACCGCCCGGCATCCGTTGGCTACATCGGGCAGAATTTCAAGGAACTCCGCCAAACCCTTATCGCCGCCTTCTATTCCCCTGGTGGCGTCATGGCGCATACGAGGTGCTCCCAGAATAGCGGCTGTATCCACCTCACCTTTAAGACGCTCCACCTCATCCTGCCAGTTACCGCCATTGGGCGGGGTGATGAAATCGGCAATGATGGTGTAGCTGATTATCGGCAATCCGGCCTCGGCGCAGGCGTTCTTAACTCTGGCTGCCAGGGCTGCGGTATCCGTTTCTCCTTCCGGCAGCTTGAGCCCGGAAAACTCTATCCCGTCAAAGCCCAGCTCTGCCGTGGCCTTGATTAGCCCGAAGATATCCATCGTGCCCTCGGTAAGATAACGTGAGAAACTGTAAGAACTGACGCTGATTTTCATTGTGTCCTCCCTCTGTTTGATCTTAATCCGCTTCATCATGCCTGCACCTTACGTGACATCTCCAGAAAGGCTGTTATATTGCCTTCGGGCGTATCCGGGTCCACACCGCTACAACCGATATTATAATTGCTCTTCAAATCCCGGCACATTTCCTCCAACCGGAATTTCACGCTTGATGGAGAATCGGCTAAAAGCCTGGCAGGAGAGTAATAGGCCGTGATGGCAACGTCCGGGAAAAGCTGTCTGGCCAGACGCAAATCCGTACCGTCTCCCAGTTGCAGTTGCCTTACTCGCGGTATCTGACTGAACAGATTAAGAAGGTGCGTTGAAGGCCCGCATGAGTGAATAATTGCTTCCGTATACCCATCCATCACTTCCTGATACATCGGCAGCAGTAATCTCTGATAAAGCCCCGGAGAGAGCATAGTAGCCGCACAGTCACCAAAATGCAACTTGGTTCCCGTCCATCCCATACGAAGACAGATATTGATCCATAGATTGTTATATTGGCGCATTATCCAGCTCAAAATTGCCCGGGCCAATTCCTCTTCCAGCATCATTATCTCGATGATACGCTCTCCCATAAGACGAAAAGCCGTAGTGTAAGGGGTGTGCATAACCAAAAAACTTTGTTTACCATCTATTCCATCTCTATGCACCCCCTGAAGGTGATCCACCCTCTCTCCAGGAAAAGCTCTTTGCAACAACTCTATCTGCCGCAGAAAATCCTGATAGACAGGGTTACGATCCCAATCCAGATCCGACAGTGCTTCCATATCCGACAGGTTATTGATATTTGCCAAAGGTTTATCAGGTGTCCAAACTGATTCCTCTCCCTGATATACAAATCGCCCGCCAAGAGCACCGTTCATAAAATCAAGCGGCTGTATTCCTACGCCGATAACCGGTTTCGGATCAGGATTCCCCAGGCCGTAAGTGCCAAACAGCCTATGATAGCCCCGGGCTACTTTACGTTCCTGCTCAATACGATAGAACGGATCGCGGTAATAGCGTTCTCCGTAGTCAGCGTCGAACTCTCTGGTATAGTACTTGGGATGAAAAGAGAGCGTTATCAAGTTATCGAAGCTTACCGGAATAAATCTTTCTTCAGCCATTTCGTCTTCCTCTTTAAATATCCTGTCGAATATCTATGACCTTACTCGTTTCGATGGATTCCTGGGCTGCCAGGCACATCACAGCACTGATATATCCCTCCCTGATGGAGGCGTTCATGGGTGATTCTCCGCCCTGCAACAGGCTGATAAGCCCCTGAGCCAGGTTCTCCGCACTGCCAAAGTGGCCCACGTTGGCCCAGTCATGCACCTCCTCGGTATACGATCCGGGCCTGTCGTTGAAGCGGGTGATCCTGATGGTGCTGGCCCCCTTGACGTAGGCTCCGGTGTCGGGATGCTCTTCAAAGTCTCCGTAGAAGCGGAAATCCATTATCCCCTCGGTGCCGATAAAATAGCCTCCCCGCTGCCCGCCGTGATGGGGAGCGTTGAAGGTCTGGGAATAGGAGGCCGTCACCCCTCCCTCATACCGTATGACCAGCACCTGATTGTCGTCTATGTCTATCTCCCTGGCGTAGACGCACAGGCGTGTCGAGGACCCCGGCAGGGGCCTTGAGGCATCCAGCTTGCGCCGGTAGATGCTCATGGGACAGAGCATCCTGCGCTCGCAGGCATCACAGGTCAGATCATCGGGCATGTCTCCGCCGTAAACCTGTCTGGAGCCAAAGGCGGCTACGGCCTCAGGCTTCAGGCCGGTAAAGTAATTGATCAGGTCAAGGTCGTGGGTGGCTTTCTGCAGCAGCAGACTGCCTACGTTCTGCCTGGTGCGCATCCACCGCCTGAAGTAGTTGTCGCCGTAATGCACGTTGTTCACATACTGCACGGAGACTATTCGCCCGATATCTCCATTCAGGATATGCCGCCGGGCCGTTTCCGATACCGGGGAACCTCTCAGACTAAGGTTGACGACGGTTACTTTGGGATAATCCCGCAGCAACTCCCAGACCTGCCGCACATCCTCCCGAGTAATGGCTATAGGCTTTTCCAGCAGGATATTCACCCCGTGCCTGACGCAGGTTTCCACGGCTGCGGCATGGTGGCTGCAGTAGGAGGCGATAATAACGGTATTGATATCCTCCTTCTGCAGCATCTCCTCCGGGTCCGTGTAGAAAGGCAGATCACGGAAGCCGGGTCTCAGTTCAAAGGCTTCCGTTTTCAGATCCCCGGCGGTGCGGGTATCTCCGGTATCCAGATATCCGGCCACTATGCGATCGAAGTTGCTGCGGTCAATATCAGAGAAGGCTATGCAGCATCCGGGCTGATACTTCTCCATACGCAGCATATGGCTTGTTCCCGCGCATCCGGCTCCTATGCAGGCTACTTTCAATTCCATCGCTTGTTACCACTCCTTAGGAACACGACTAGCTGTAATTGTCCTGCCCCACGTCTGCTTGTCGTAGGGCAGGACATATCTCTTAATATACCTCGATCAAAAGCTAAGTTTTTATCCTGTTATCTATTTGCTTCCTGCTTGGAGTAAATGGCTTTCACTTCGTCCGCCGCCAATGTCTTATTGAAGTACATTACTTCGTCCATTTCTCCCTGCAT